>NZ_JADEWX010000019.1 GCF_015207395.1 Nodosilinea sp. LEGE 07088 | reverse complement strand
TTTTCCCAACAGTCCGCCCACTCTACTTTTGTCTAAATTCATCGCCGCTAAGCTAGACTCCTGCCCCAGCGCTGGTGCACCTGACTTGGCGGCCTAGAAATCCAATCAAGAACTTAGGACTGCCCAGCCCCTGAATCTTTACAAATTATGAACGACAAAGAAATTGTTTCTGAATTCATGCAAGTCAAACAAGAAAATGATGTAATTCATATCCTTGTTCGCGGCATATCCTGGCCACAGCCTCATGAACCCGTATCTAGTTGGAAAGTAGCCTCGGTACTCCCACAAACTTCCTCACCTCAGGAAGTAGACTTTAAAGTTCAGGCAATTCTGGAAAACAAGCAATATTTTCAAATTTGTCAGGGGTGTGAGGAGCGGAATCTCCGTGGTTGGATGCATAATGATGGCATTTGCCAAGGTTGTGCCGAGAAGAATCATGGCGTTGTCTACTAAACGCAAGCTTTACGGAGGCTTAGTGCTATGACAATCTCTTTAGATTTACCACTAGAGCTAGAGAATGAGCTTTCTGCTGAGGCTTCCCAGCTTCAATTGCCTCTGTCAGAGTATATTCTTCGTGTTCTCTCTTTTCGTCCTTTTCTGCAAAATCCTCCTAAAACAGGGCTAGATCTCGTTGCCTATTGGGAAAGCGTTGGGGTGATCAACTCTCGACCCGATATTGCTAACAGCCAGGAACACGCCCGCCGGTTGCGCGACCAAGCTGAACACCGTGAGCGGGCTTAGGTAGCGCATGTACCTTGTCGATACCGATGTCATGATCGACATTCAGCGGGGTTATGGGCCAGCGCTGGCTTGGTTTGCCTCTCTCCCAGAACTGCCGAGCGTTCCTGGCTTTGTGGTGATGGAGTTAATCCAGGACGCTCAGAACCAGCAGCAGGTGCGTAAAGCCCTACAGCTTGTAGCACCGTTAGCCATTGTTTGGCCGACTGAAACCGACTGTGCTCGTGCCTTATCTGACTTTACGGCCTATCATCTATCGCACAAGGTTGGTCTGATTGATGCTTTGATTTCAGCTTGTGCTGTTGGGCGCAACGCAACTCTCTGCACTTTCAATGTGAAGCACTACCAAGTGATCTCAGGATTGAGCATGGAGCAACCCTACAGTCGCTAAGCCGCCTAGCACTGCGTTGGTGCGGACGGAACAGAGGTTATCGGTAGGAGTTCAAGGTTATCTGCCGCCGCACAACTTCACCGTTAACCCGCACAGATTTTTCCTGCCTATGTTGGCCAGTTGGTGGACGGCGGGGCAGAAATAGTCATGTATCTAAGCCTAGAAATTTGCCCATCAGGGCATTGACCTGGTGGGGCTGCTCTTGCTGCACCCAGTGGCTGGACCGGGGAATATAGCGCAGCCTCAGGTCGCTGACGTAGTTCTCCGTGCCGAGGGTGAGTTCTTTGCCCAGGGCGGCGTCCTCTTCGCCCCAAATCATCAGGGTGGGAACGTCTAAAACCCCCCAAGACGATTGGAAGAGACCGTCCTGAGTCAGAGCGCGATAATAATTGACCATAGCGGTCAGCGCACCGGGTTTGGCGGCGGCGGCTTTGTAGGCCCGCAGATCGGCGTCACTAAAGGCGGCTTTATCGATCGCCATACCCCGCAGCATTTGCTCGATCGCCCAGTAGTCCCCGGCTTGCAGCAGTAGCTCAGGCAACAGCGGCAGCTGAAAAGCGCCCACATACCAGCTGCGCAGCATTTGCTGAGGGGTGCGCAACCCCTCGGCGAACTTGGCCGGGTGGGGCATATTTAAGACAACGAGCGACTGGAGTAGGTCGGGGTAGGCGTAGGCAAAGGCCCAGGCGATCGCGCCGCCCCAATCGTGGCCAACCAAAACCAGCTTGTCGTGGCCCAGGGCTGCGATCGCCCCCCGCACATCTTCTACCAAAACCTCTAGCCGGTAAGACTCGACCCCCTCGGGTTTATCGCTGTCGTTGTAGCCCCGCAGATCTAGGGCCACGCAGGTGTAGTGGGTGGCAAAGTAGTCGAGCTGGTAGCGCCAGGCGTACCAAAATTCTGGAAAGCCATGCAAAAACAGCATTAGCGGCCCCTGACCCTGGGTGACGTAGTGCAGACGCAGGCCGTTGGTTTCTAGAAACCCCTGTTGCCGCTCAGCGGTGGTTGTCATTGTGCTTCCAGGTCTTTATTGGGCTGAACCGGACTGCCTCTCTAACTATACTGAGGTGCCTGAAAAGTAAGGGGGGTAATTCTGGCCTGGATCCGGTACTTTCCATTAAGTAATTTTTCATCTGGTCGCAAAATTGCCGGATGAGGGGTCTTACCCCCCGTAGAGGTTATTGATATTGGCGGTAGTAGCGTCTGTGCTGCGCTGGCCCAGCGTTGCCCGCTAACGCCTGGCCTATGACCTCGGGCTTTAGCTTTCGTCACATTTCTTCAACCTGTTTCTGAGATGACCTCACTCGACGATCTGACTCTGTTGCAGTGGTTTGTATCTGGGGATGCCACCCTGGAGGCTAACCAGTCCCTGCGGGTGCAGCCGACGAACCGCGTCCGTCAGCTGTTGGGTCGCCGGGGTAAGTTGCTAGCCACCGCCTACGATGAAGCCTTCCCTCCCCGCATTGAGGTGCGCAGGGGGGCTGAGTACAGCGATATTCTGCATCAGGTGCTGGTTGACCACCAATTTGTTCCCGTAGGACAGGGGATAGATAGCCAGGTACTCTGCTATGCCTACTACCCTATCCCTGAGGGCTATCACCTGGTCTATGACCAGGCCCGCCAGCTGTGGAAGCAGTGGTGGACGCACCCCAGCCATCTCCGCGATCGCCACCTGCAACTCGATCTATTTGTGCTGGCTGAGCACCAGTGGTACTCCATCCGCAGTATTACCCTCAATCGCAGCACCCTCTACGTCGAAACCATGCGCGGTGAGACCGTACACCACGGCGACGACATGATGGTGTGGCTCGAAAAAGACCCAGTCGAGACAGAGGAAGCTACCCAGTTTTGGACACCACCGCCCAAGGCTGCCCCACAGCCCGTTGCCCCACAGCCCGTTGCCCCACAGCCCGTTGCCCCGCAGCCCGTTGCCTCGCCACCTGCTGCGCCCCCCAAACCTGTAGAGCGGCGAGTACCGCCAACCGCTACCGCAACAGTCGTAGATCCGAGTCTTGCCCCGCTGGTATACGCCCTTGATGACAAAATCTATGTGCAGACCACGGCAGGGTTGGTGATCATCGAAGGCCAAAACCTCAGGGCCCACAGCGCTACCTCCCAGCCAGTAACTGTCGGTGTCCGTGGAGCGTTTAGGTAAACAGTCTGGGCGGTAGGAGCCACAGTAGGGTACCGCGACCATAGTCAGGCTGATGCCAGGCAGACACCTCAAACTCTAAACACACCATGGCGGCGGTGGGCATGCGCACGGTGCCGCCCCCCATGAAGTAGCTCACCGCATCAGACCAAGTGGGTTCATGGCCGACCAGCATGAGCGATTGATGGTGGGCAGGTACCTGATGAATAACCTGTAAAACCTGCTCAATCGCGGCTTCGTAGAGATCGTCGTTGACTTCTACGAGGCAGTTCCAATCGCCGGCTTTGCGAGCCAAATCGAGAGTGGTACGCGCCCGCACAGCGGAGGAGGTAATGGCCAAATCGGGTACTTTATTCGCGCCCGCTAGG
This sequence comes from Nodosilinea sp. LEGE 07088, assembly GCF_015207395.1. Taxonomy (GTDB): domain Bacteria; phylum Cyanobacteriota; class Cyanobacteriia; order Phormidesmidales; family Phormidesmidaceae; genus Nodosilinea. The sequence continues at coordinate 52,644 of NZ_JADEWX010000019.1, read as the reverse complement.
AGCTTGCCCATGGTTTTGGCTGCCGCGATGCCCCTCTCAGTTACTGGGCGATCGCGATCGCGACTGTAGTCGGTGCTCCAGCTCGATTTGCCGTGGCGAAAGAAAATAAGCTGCTTAGTCATTGGCAACGAAATGGTCTAAGTCCTGACACTGCAAGGGCTTCCTAACTCTGCCACCTTAGAAGATTAGTCAACGGGAATCAATGAATAAAGTTGCAAGTTTGTAACAGCCTGAGAGGCATTGCCCCAGGAAATTACAGCATTTGTTAACGGCACAGGCGCAAAATTAAGGAGAGAATAAGCAAGAGCTGACTAGCCAAACCCTAAAAACTATCAGTAAACTAGGATACGGAATCTAAAGATTCTTGTCTGGCCTATTTGACTTTTCGCCTCGCTTGGCGTTTCGTCTCATGCAGCTCCTTCGTCGTTACTGGGTTTAGGTATGATTCAGTCCCTCCGCTATTCCATTGATATCATCCGTGACGAAGCCCGACAGCTGGTTCAAAAGGGTGTAGTTAGCCGTCAACAGCCTATTTATACCCTGTGCCGCCATATTCCTGCTCGCGAGTGGGCTATGGTTGAGACCGAGCTAGAATCTTCGGGTTTCTTACTGCGCGATCGCATGGGCGACCTCATGGGTCGCGAAGACTGGGAAAACGACTAGGTTTCCTGAACGTTGCCTCTTGATCGGGGCTATTCATCAGCCAAATAAACTGAGCTGGGTTGAGGCGTCATTTTCCTCAGCCCTTTGTTTTGCGACCACATCCCACAGCAGCTCGGGCAGCGCGACCCCAGCCCGCCGGAGCTGGTGGTAGACCGCACGGGCCACCGCTGGCGATTTGATCTCCTGGGGACAGTGGGCGAAAAAATACACGTCGGTACCGGCCTCTAGCCACTGGTGCAGCCGGGGCACCCATTCGTCAAAGTAGGGCTGGTTGTAGGCCAGGTCGGGGTGACTAATGTAGCGAACAATTGTGAAGGCTGCCGTTACCTCGGGCTGGAGCGGTACCTCTGGTTTCTTGCGTTCCGAACCAATCTGCGGGTCGTCGTTGGGGGTATCGATGCAGTCGTAGATGGGGCGCGTATCGAGCAGCACCCGACCCACCCCGAGGCTGGTGAGCATCTGGTTGAGGCGGGTGGCGTGGGGCTCGGCAAACCAGTCTATATGGCGCACTTCTACCGCGATGGGATGCTGGTGTCGGGGCCAGCGGGCGAGAAATTCTCTCAGGTCGGGCAGGTTTTCGGGACGATAGGTAGGCGGCAGCTGAATGAATAGCGGGCCCAGCCGATCGCCTAAAGGCCTCAGGGTGCCTAGAAACCGGTGAGCCTCTTCCCCAAAGGGCATCAGCTTGCCCTGGTGGGAAAAAGCGCGGGGGAGCTTGGGGCAAAACCGAAACCCGGTTGGCATGGTAGCCGCCCAGCGATCGATGGTTTTAGCATCGGGCATGGAGTAGAAAGTGGTGTTGCCTTCGACGGCGGTCATGCGATCGCCGTACAGCCGCAAAAAATCCCCCGCCTTGCTGCCCCTGGGGTAAAAATCGCCCACCCAGTCTTTAAACGCCCACACGGCGCACCCGGTAAAATAAGCCCCTGCCATGGTGATTTTCTAGCCCCAACTTGCCCTACTCCCCAATTCTGACGTAATACCAACCGTCCTTCACGGGCCGCTGCTCTAGCAACTCGTAACTCGGTTTGGGGTTTTGTGAGTGCATCCGGGAACTCTTCAGACCGGACGTGGAACCCGAACAGTTGCTGGTTGATATTAGACATAGTTAAAGACCGAAGACCTGCTCGTTTTAGCCTAGTACTCGAAGGCTGAAATATGTCCACCGTTCTGGATCGCTTGGCTCCCTAGCTCCCTAGCCCTAGGGAATAGTATCTAAACTTGCGCCGTGGAGTACTAGGCACCTAGTCTTTAACTACGTTAGTTTGCGGTGTCGAGCCTAGACCTGCTTTGGAGATGGCTCCAAAGGTTCTAGCGGTCGGGTGTCGACTGCGGTTTCTAAAAAGGTGGCATAGAACCAGCCAGCCGCAACAGCTCCTGCGATCGGGGCTAGCCAAAACAACCACAGCTGGGCCAAAATTTCCCCGTTCCCACAAAATAGGGCTACGCCAGTGCTTCTAGCCGGATTCACAGAAGTATTGGTTACAGGGATGCTAATCAAGTGGATCAGGGTCAGCCCCATGCCAATGCTGGCAGGGCCAAATCCGCCTGGAGCCAGGCGATCGGTAGATCCCATGATGATGATCAGAAACATAAAGGTCATGATCACCTCGGTAACCAACGCAGCCAGCAGACCATAGCCACCCGGCGAATGGGCTCCATAGCCGTTAGTGGCTAAGGGCGTAGGGCCGGTGAGATCGAGGGCACCATTGCCGCTAGCAATGATTAACAAGACTCCACCAGCAATGGCTGCGCCTAGGACCTGCGCCACTATGTAAGGCAGCAGATCCGAGCCGCTGAAGCGTTTCCCGGCCAGTAAACCAAAGGAAACAGCAGGGTTAAAGTGACCGCCCGAAATATGACCCACCGCATAAGCCATGGTCATTACGGTCAGGCCAAAGGCTAGGGAAACACCTAAAAATCCAAGTCCGAGGGGGTTGCCTTCGCCACCAAAGTTAGCCGCCAACACGGCGCTGCCGCAGCCGCCCAAAACCAACCAAAAAGTACCAAACAACTCAGCAATGTATTTTTTCATTCTTTTTCACGCCATAGTAGGTGCTGGACCCATCTTGCTCGTCAGGGTAAGCTCTTACAGCCATATCCGCACGATTGGGCCCACTCTGGGGACAACCATCGCCTCCCCACAAGCCAGCGCTATTGTACAGAAAACCAATACACCTCACTGATTGTTTGTCGCAAACGTTAAAAGAGTATCCTTTACGGTGAAATAGCCCTATGGCCAATGGTGACAGTCTATATCTAGGCGGTTATGAATCTAGGCGGTTATGACCCGATACATCTTCAAACGCATTCTCAGCGGTATTTTCACCATTTGGGTGACGACCGTAGCGGTGACGCTGCTGATTCACTTGGTGCCCGGTGACCCGGTGCAGATCATGTTTGCCCAGTCTCAATCCACCACGCCGGAGCAGATCGAGCAGATTCGATCGCAGCTGGGCCTCGATCGCCCCATTTATGAGCAGTACTTCATGTACATGGGCAAGGTGGATGTGCTGTTTTCCTTTACCGAGACGCTGATTGCCCTGGCGGCGGTGGCGGTGCTCGGCCCCAGCCTCACAAATGCGATGATCGCGGTGGTATTAGCTCAATTCCCTTCTACGCCCGCATTACCTACGGGGCGGTGCTGGTGGAAAAAAACAAAGAATACTTCAAGGCCGCCCAGGCCGTGGGGGCCAGACATTTTCGGCTGCTGTTTCGCCACATAATGCCGCCATGAACCAAAACCTGACTTCAAAGAGGCGGGTGGTGGCCCCTATGTCGCCTGTCATCTGGTGCATTAACTACCAACCCAGCACCACACCCCAAAAGCCGTCTTCAAACACGCCTTCATTGACGTCGATGTGCACCTTCTTGGCCCAGGTAAACACGTCAAAACTCACTTGCCCGCTGTCGTGGCGGCCAAAGCGGCCCTTTTGAATGTCAATGTTGCCCACCAGGGTGACCCAGTGGTTGGGCGTAGTCACCCTGGGCGGATGTTTGCTGAGGAGAGAATTAGCTGTAATCAGGCCAAAGGCCACGCCCCCCTGGTCGATAATCTGCTGGGCCTTGCGCAGGGCGGTCAAATCGCGCAGCACATAGGTGTGCATATAGTCGGCGTGGTCGTAGCCCAAAATTTCGCGCACCCAGCCCAGCATTTCCCACGATTTGGTCATGCCCGCCAGGTTGCGAATGATCTCGGGCGCATTGGGCTCCACCGGAAAAATCAGGTTCTCAGATTCGCGCAGGGTGGCGAGCACCATCCAGTCGGTCGGCCCCATGTGGGGAATATTTTTGCTGGCCTGCCGCAGCGCTTCTGAGGCTTGAATAGATCTACCCGTGGCCTGAAACCCGCCGGTTTCGTAGAGACTGCGGCACAGGTCTACATAGCGCAGCGGCCATTTGCGAATCAGCTCAAACAGCACCGAGGCTGGTCCACAAAAGGGCTGTGGTCCCTGGTTAACGGAGTAGGGGTGGCGCAGGCGCGATCGCATTTCCCGCACCATGTCGGCTTTATTTAAGTGGGGCCAAACCCCAGGCTGTTCTGATTGGGCAAAGGCCGTCAATGCCGTCTGGGCATCGCCGAAAGTAGATACATTAGAAGAGGAAGCCGTCATAGCAGTGCTATACCTGCGTGGGGATCGGTATTGAGTTTTCTACAATGGTGGCAGGGCCTATTCCTGAATTTTGACACTGACACCTATGGCTGATACGACAGAACTGGCGACCTTTGGAGCCGGGTGCTTTTGGGGAGTAGAAGCCGCCTTTCGCCAGCTCGACGGCGTGGTCGATACCTCCGTGGGCTATATGGGAGGCCATTTTGAGCACCCCTGCTACCTGGATGTGCTATCGCGGATCACGGGCCATGCCGAGGTCTGCCAGGTGCAGTTTAACCCCCATGCAATTTCCTACGACGCCCTGCTTAATACCTTTTGGCATATTCACGACCCCACCACTCTTAACCGCCAGGGGGCCGACCGGGGTGAGCAGTATCGCTCGGTGATTTTTCACCACACCCCCGAGCAGGCTCAGACTGCCCGCCAATCGAAAAACCAGCTGCAGGCTTCGGGGCACTACGCCAACCCTATCGTTACCTTGATTGAACCGGCTAGTGCCTACTGGCTCGCCTCGGAGGAGCACCAGCGCTACTTTGGCTAGGCAGAATTTAGAGCGACGCCGTCACCGGATCGCGCTGGGGATGGATCGCCTTTTCTCCCTGCAACGCCGTGTATAGGCGGTTGAGGGCATGTAGGTAGGCGTGGGCCGAGGCTACCACAATGTCGGTATTGGCAGCGTGGCCCGAAAACACTCGGTCTTCGTGGCGAACGCGAATGGTGACTTCGCCCAGAGCATCAATGCCCTCAGTCACCGACTGCACCGAAAACTCGATCAGCTGGTTGGGGATATCCACCACTCGGTTAATCGCCTTGTAGACCGCATCCACCGGGCCGGTACCGATCGCCGCGTCCATCAGCTCCTGGCCATCGGGAGTGCGCAGCGTGACGGTGGCGGTGGGCTTAGCGCTGTCGCCGCAGGAAACCTGCACCAGATCGAGGTGGAAGTGCTCGGGAGCCTGCTGGGTTTCATCGTTGACGATCGATTCGATATCCCAGTCGGTGATTTCTTTTTTCTTGTCGGCCAGCTCTTTAAACCGCAAAAAGGCACGATTGAGGGCCTGGTCGTCGAGTTCATAACCCAGCTCTCGTAGGCGGGTGCCAAAGGCGTTGCGGCCCGAGTGCTTGCCCAGCACGATTTGGTTGTCGGTGAGACCAATGGAGGTGGCATCCATGATCTCGTAGGTGAGCTTGTTTTTAAGCACCCCATCCTGGTGAATGCCCGACTCGTGGGCAAAGGCGTTGGCCCCCACGATCGCCTTGTTGGGCTGCACAAACATGCCGGTTAGGTTTGAGACCAGGCGCGAGGTTTTGTAGATCTGGCGGGTGTCGATGTTGGTCAGGGGTGCTTCTGACTCGGCAGGGCGACCGAGGAAGGGATTGTAGAAGGCGCGGCGCACGTGCATGGCCATCACCAGTTCTTCGAGGGCGGCGTTACCGGCCCGCTCGCCGATGCCGTTAATGGTGCATTCGAGCTGGCGCGCCCCATTTTTTACCGCTTCGAGAAAGTTGGCCACCGCCAGGCCCAGGTCGTTGTGGCCGTGGACAGAGATCACCGCCTGGTCAATGTTGGGCACGTTTTCTCTGATGCCGCGAATCAGCCCGCCAAACTCGGTCGGCGTCAGGTAGCCGACGGTGTCGGGAATATTGACGGTGGTGGCTCCAGCGGCGATCGCCCCCTCCAGCACCTGGTAGAGAAACTCAGGGTCAGAGCGGCCCGCATCCTCGGGCGAAAATTCTACATCGTCGGTAAAGGTCTTGGCGTAGGCCACCATCTCCGGCGCGATCGCCAGCACCTCATCGCGACTCTTGCGCAGCTTGTACTGCATATGAATGTCAGAGGTGGCAATAAAGGTGTGAATGCGTCCCTTGACGGCGGGCCTGATCGCCTCTCCCGCTCGCTCGACGTCGCCCTTCGTAGCCCGGGCAAGGCCACAGATGGTGGGGCCATCAGCAGTACCCACCTCCCGGGCAATTTTCTGCACTGCCTCAAAATCCCCAGGGCTGGCAAAGGGGAAGCCCGCTTCGATAATATCAACGCCCAGCCGCGCCAGCTGCCGCGCGATTACTAGCTTCTCTTCGACATTGAGGGTAGCCCCCGGCGACTGTTCGCCGTCCCGCAGGGTGGTATCGAAAATAAGAATGCGATCGGGGCTGGGCGGGTTGCTCATGGTAACTCCCACAGAGTAGGTAACGAAGACGCTAAATCGAAGCTAGGACAGTAGCCAAGAGTCTCCAGGGGTAAGCCTCTGGCCAACTCAATCAGGCCACACAAATGTATCGATTCTAACTATCTTACTGGCACAAAGTCGGATTCGCTACGACTTAGCCTCACATATTTTAAGCGATCGCTGACACAGCCACCGTCGGCTTGGTGAGGTAGACCTACAGTTGTATCCAGACCAGTCTCTCAATGCCAGTACTCTGTGTGCCAACTGTCCGCCATCATCAAACTTGCCAGATTTTCTATATCAAACCGCAAAAGCGGCCCCGTTATCTGGGGCCGCTTTTGACCGGCTTAGGTCAGCCAGCGCCTATCTTGTTGAGAGAACACCAACCCTTAGTAGGGCCACTTCCAGTTCACGATATCGTCGTGGTCTTTGCCCTCAGCGTGAGCATAGGTGAGGCATTCGATGATCTTATTCTTCATCTTTTCCTTGACGTGGGCCGCCGCTGAGCCCAGTTTAGGCACCCGGTTAATGACATCAATCACCAGGCTAAAGCGATCGATCTCGTTATTGATCGCCAACTCCAGCGGTGTGTTGATGTTGCCCTGCTCTTTGTAGCCCCGCACATGGATACGATTCTGGTTCGAGCGGCGATAGACCAGCTTGTGAATTAGCCAGGGATAGCCGTGGAAGTTAAAGATCACCGGCTTATCGGGGGTAAACAGCGAGTCAAAATCGCGATCGCTGAGCCCGTGGGGGTGCTCCCCCTGGGAAATCAGGGTGAACAGATCGACCACATTGACAAACCGCACCTTCAGGTAGGGAAACTCCTCCCGCAAGATCGCCGTAGCCGCCAGAGATTCCTTGGTGACGATATCACCACAGCAGGCCATCACCACGTCCGGGATATCGGGCTCGGTGCCGCAGTCATCGTTACTGGCCCAGTCCCAGATGCCGATGCCCTTGGTGCAGTGGGTCACCGCCGCATCCATATCTAAATACTGGAGGTGATTTTGCTTATCGGAGATAATCACGTTGATATAGTCGACGCTGCTAAAGCAGTGGTCGGCCACCGACAGCAGGCAGTTGGCATCGGGGGGAAAGTAAACTCGCACCACGTCGGGGCTCTTGTTGGTGACCAGGTCTACATAGCCCGGATCCTGGTGGCTAAAGCCATTGTGGTCTTGCCGCCACACCAGCGACGACAGCAAGATATTTAGCGATGAGACAGATCGCCGCCAGGGCACATGGTTCTTGCAGATATCCAGCCATTTGGCATGCTGGTTAAACATCGAGTCCACCACATGGGCAAAGGCCTCGTAGGTGTGGAAAAGACCGTGGCGGCCCGTCAGCAAGTAGCCCTCTAACCAACCCTGGAGGGTGTGCTCACTCAGCATTTCCATCACCCGGCCATCGCGGGAGAGTTCGCCGCCGTCAAGGTCTTCGGGCAAAAAGTCGGCCATCCAGGCCTTTTTGGTAACTTCGTACACCGGGTGCAGCCGGTTTGAGGCGGTTTCGTCCGGCCCCATGAGGCGAAAGTTAATGGGGTTGTCGCGCATGATGTCGCGCATAAAAATGCCCAGGGCTTTAGTATTCTCAAACTCTACGCTGCCGGGCTGGGGCACATCGATCGCATACTCTCGGAAATCGGGCAGCTTTAGGGCCTTACGCAACATGCCACCGTTGGCGTGCAGGTTAGCGCTCATGCGGCGGTGGCCTACCGGAGCCAACTCCTTTAGTTCAGGAATTAGGCGACCACTTTCGTCAAACAACTCATCGGGGCCGTAGCTTTGCATCCACTCTCCCAGCAGACGCAGGTGTTCGGGGTTGCTGTGCATACCGCCCATAGGCACTTGGTGGGCGCGCCAAAACCCTTCCACTTTGTGGCCATCTACCGCCTTAGGCCCAGTCCAGCCTTTGGGGGTGCGCAGCACAATCATCGGCCAGCGGGGGCGCTCCAGGTTGTCGTTAATGCGGGCATCGCGCTGAATTTCTTTGATCTTGAGTACGCACTCTTCCATCACCGCCGCCATCTTCTGATGCATCTCGGTCGGGTCACTGCCTTCGACGAAGTAGGGGGTGTAGCCGTAGCCGTAGAACAGCGCGTTCAGCTCATCATGGGAGATGCGGGAGAGAATGCTGGGATTGGCAATCTTGTAGCCGTTCAGGTTGAGGATGGGCAGCACCGCGCCGTCGCGGGCTGGGTTGATAAATTTGTTGGAGTGCCAAGAAGTGGCGAGTGGCCCGGTTTCTGCCTCGCCATCGCCCGCCACGCAGGTGACAATCAGATCGGGATTGTCTAATACCGCCCCGTAGGCGTGGGAGATACTATATCCCAGTTCACCGCCTTCGTGGATTGAGCCAGGGGTCTCAGGGGTGACGTGGCTGCCAATGTGGCCGGGGAAAGAAAACTGCTTGAAGAAGCGGCGCATGCCGTCTTCATCCATGCTCTTATCGGGATAAATCTCGGAGTAGGTACCTTCTAGATAGACCGGGCCAAGAACACCAGGCGCGCCGTGGCCAGGGCCAGCGACAAAAATCATATCCAGGTCGTACTTTTTGATCAGCCGATTGCAGTGAATATAGGTAAAGCTAAGCGCAGGCGATGCGCCCCAGTGTCCTAACAGGCGATGCTTGACGTGTTCTGGCTTGAGCGGTTCTTTCAGCAGAGGGTTACTGCGCAGATAAATCATGCCCACCGCGAGGTAGTTGCAGGCCCGCCAGTAGGCATGCATCTTACGCAGTTCTTCGTCGCTCAAGGGCTTAGTTGATGGGGAGGTGGCTACTACCATGGGGTTAACTCCATCTGGTAAGGGCTTTCTACTGTCCGTAATGGATCCAGTCGTATCAATTGCTGAGGATCGAGGCAGCAATGCAAAAGTGCTGATCGACAGTAGCTTGACTAAATCAAGCTCAGATCATGACAACAGCGATGAGAACAATGCCACATCTGCTTCCCTAGGTATTACCGCAGAATTTATACAGGTAGGTTCAACTTAAGGGGAAATGCAGAACTAGACTGATATCCGCACCAATTCTGAGGCTATCCCCTGCCATACAAGCCGGTTGGGCCTGCCAAAAGTGTAAACTGCGCTACGGTTTGGCCTAAATATGGAGGTAGTACATCAAGGTCTGCACAACATCGGGAGCCAGCCCCAGACGACGCTGTAGGTCGGCTAAATCTCGGTAGGGGCCGCGCTGCGATCGCTCCTGCACAATTGCCTCAGCCAGTGCTGGCGACATCCCCGGTACCCCACAGAGCTGCTGGGTAGTGGCCTGGTTAAGGCTAATGGTTGGCAAGGTATCGCCCTGCCCGTCGTAATAGCAAAACGACAGCACCGCGCCCAAGGGCGCTATCTGGGTCGGTGCAATGCTTAGAGCCGCCGCCAAATCTTCCAGGCAATGAAACTGAACGCCTGTTTGACGCAAGCGTACCAACCTCTGTGCCTGACGAATCGATAGCCCCGGTAGCCGTAGCCAGTCATCTACCGTGGCCCGGTTTACATCTATAGAGAAGCCCAGCCCAGCTGCTTGATAGACCTCTCGGTAAGACCGCAGTCGATAGCCCGGCTCTTGACTCAGTCGATTGGCCAAGGGATGAAGCTGGCCTCTTAGAGCTTGCCAACGCTTTAACACGGTCAACTCCGCCTAAACAATTCAACAAAAAAGCCGTTTGCGGTGTACCACCTAAAATCATGCGCTATGTAATTTAGTCTCGTCATGATTTCGTCCAGGAGACCAGCCGCCACACTAAAATTCTTGGGGTTTTGCCTCAGAGCTAGCTCACCTGCTCTAATAGCTGGCGGCGCTTTTGCTCAAACTCTAGTTCTGAAATTAGCCCTTCTTGTCGCAGGGCGTCTAGCTCCCTTAACGCGACGCCTAAGGCATTGATCTGAGTAGGGTCAGCACTGACTTTTTCAGCACTATTGGCTAGCGCAAAGGCATCGGAGGGCCGGGTCATCCAAAAGAAGCCCTCAATGGCACAGGCAACTCGAGGAATCGGCGTCCAGCTGAGCAGCAAGTAGATTGTGCCCCAGCCAGGTTGCCCCAGATAAAACTTATGGAATCCTGACACTGGAGCTACCACCCCAAGCCAAGCCAAGCCAACAGCTGTCCAACGGTTACGTTGTGCCATCTCCTCTGCCTCCCAGTGCCTACATAACCCGTAGAATTAAAACTCGGTATCATAGCTATGAAATCAGTATAAGACCGCCATAAAGAATCAACATAGGCATAAAGACTTGGCTATGCCGTCGGCGCTAAATCGGCAAGAATACTAGATACACTACCTAACCCTGCTCTGAATGTCCCACGACGCCTTCTCCTCCGAATGGCTTAAGCGCTTTACTGACCCCTACGCACTGTTAGGAGTTTCTGTAGCCGTAGATGGACGCCGCCTACTCAAGCGGTATCGAACGGTGGCTAAACAGCTTCACCCCGATGCCTTAGTCGATAAATCTTCAGAGCAGCGACAGTTTGCCGATCAAATCCTGCCTAAGCTGGTTAACCCCGCTTATCAGCGTCTCAAGCAAGACAAAGGTCGTAATGAGGTGTTGGCTACCCTGCGCTTTAAAGTGCGTCGTCTCAGCCGCGAACAAAAGCTTCAGCCCACTGGTGAAAAGGGCAAGCAGCTGCTAAATGTACCCGAACCCGAAATCGACATTTTCTATGAGCACGCCGTAGAGCAACTGTGCGATCGCCAATATGCCTCCCTGGCCGACTTTGAAGCAAATACCCGACAGCTCAGCGAGCTCAATTTGGTGTACCTGCGCCGCAAAATGGGTGCTCCGGTAATCCGCGAAAAGCGTACTGGACTGGTAGCATCTGCAACGGTCGCTAAATCTCCTGCTTCATTAGCCGATCCACCCTCCGACGGGAAATCATCGTCAGGGCTAGCCTACGCCGAGCGCTATATTGGTCGTGCTCAGGAATACCTAAAGGCCAAAAATACTGAGGCTGCTATTCCAGAACTGAAAGATGCCCTAAGAATTGACCCTCAAAACAGCGCCTATCACTGCTTGATTGCTCAAGCCTACCTGTTGCATAAGCTGCCGGGCATGGCCAAAGTCCATTTTAAGCAAGCCCTAAAGCTAAACCCAGAGAATGTAGTGGCCCTCAAATATGCCAAACAACTCAATATCACCGTTACAGAGGCGCCTCGTCCTACTGGCAAAGCGGCATCCACAGCGGCTAAGGGCGATAGGCGATCGCTATTTGGCAACCTGTTCTCTAAGGGGCCAACGCGCTAGTTAGCTACAAAGCCTACAGCACCGCCGGGCGGCACAATGTAATAAGGATGTAATAAAATCGCAGCACCGATGCTAATCAGCCCCGTTCTGCTCCGGAGAATTTAGCCCCTGTGAACAGCTTTAATGCCAAAACTCCCCTCACCGTAGGTGCTACCACTTACACCATCTACAGTCTGCCCGCCGCCGCTGCCACCCTGGGAGACATCAGCGGCCTGCCCTTTAGTCTCAAGGTGCTGCTCGAGAATCTGCTGCGCCACGAAGATGGGCGATCGGTTAAAGCGGCAGATGTCCAGGCCGTCGCCGACTGGCTCCAAACTAAAACCTCCAGTCGCGAAATCGCCTATCGTCCGGCCCGTGTGTTGATGCAAGACTTTACCGGGGTACCTGCGGTCGTCGATCTGGCGGCCATGCGCGACGCGATGGTTAATCTGGGCGGTGACCCCGACCAGATTAACCCGCTATCACCGGTTGATCTGGTGATCGATCACTCTGTCATGGTCGATGCCTTTGGTAGCGCCAGTGCCTTTGGCGAAAACGTCGAAAGAGAATTTCAGCGCAACTTTGAGCGCTACGCTTTTTTGCGCTGGGGCCAAAGCGCCTTTGATAACTTTCGGGTTGTGCCGCCCGGCACCGGCATTTGCCACCAGGTCAACCTCGAATATTTGGCCCAGGTCGTCTGGACTAAGTCTGAGACTGGTGAAACCATCGCCTATCCCGATACCCTGGTCGGGACTGATAGCCACACCACTATGATCAACGGCCTCTCAGTGCTGGGCTGGGGGGTAGGCGGCATTGAGGCCGAAGCCGCCATGCTGGGCCAGCCGATCTCGATGCTAATTCCCGAAGTGGTGGGTTTTAAGCTCACCGGGCAGCTCCCCGAAGGGGCCACGGCCACTGACCTGGTGCTGACTGTGGTGCAAATGCTGCGGGCGAAGGGTGTAGTTGGCAAGTTCGTAGAATTTTACGGCGACGGCCTCGACCACCTCACCCTGGCCGATCGCGCCACCATCGCCAATATGGCTCCCGAATATGGAGCCACCTGCGGCTTCTTCCCGATCGACGAAGAAACCATTCGCTATTTAGAGTTTTCGGGCCGCGACCCTGAGCGGGTAGCCCTGGTTGAAGCCTACGCCAAGGCTCAGGGCCTCTGGCGCGAGGCCAATACCCCCGACCCTATTTTTACCGATGCCCTAGGGCTGGACTTGGCCACCATAGAGCCATCCCTAGCCGGCCCCAAGCGCCCCCAAGACCGGGTTGCCCTAGCGGCTTTGGCCAACCAGTTCAAAACCTCTGACTTCCCGACTTTTAGCGGCAAAGACTACGCCGAGAAGCAATCAGTCCCCGTGGCGGGTGCCCATTACCCCCTCACCGATGGGGATGTTGTCATCGCCGCCATTACTAGCTGTACCAACACCTCTAACCCCTCGGTCATGATTGGGGCCGGCCTATTAGCCCGCAAAGCTCGGGAGAAAGGGCTCACCGTCAAGCCCTGGGTGAAAACCTCCCTCGCTCCCGGTAGCCAGGTCGTGTCAGATTATTTAGAGAAAGCTGGCCTCCAGGATGACCTGGATGCTCTGGGCTTTAATCTGGTGGGCTACGGTTGCACCACCTGCATTGGTAACTCTGGGCCGCTGCCTACTGCCATCGCTAGCGCCATTGACGACAACGACCTGGTGGTGGGGGCGGTGCTGTCAGGCAACCGCAACTTTGAGGGCCGCGTCAGCCCCCACACCAAAGCTAACTATCTAGCCTCGCCGCCGTTGGTCGTTGCCTATGCGATCGCAGGCAACCTGGCCATCGATCTCAAGGCCGACCCCATCGGTCAAGATACCCAGGGGCGGCCCGTCTACCTCAAAGATATCTGGCCCACCAGCGCTGAGATCAAGGCCGTCATGGCAAAGGCTCTCACCCCCCAGATGTTCCGCAGCCGCTACAGCAACGTTTTTGTGGGCACTGCCGACTGGCAAGAGATCGCAACCCCCGAGAGTCAGACCTATACCTGGAATGGCGACAGCACCTACGTCCAAAATCCACCCTACTTCACCGACATGCCGGCTAGCGTTAACGGTCAGGCCTTCGCCGATATTTTGGGTGCGCGACCCCTAGCGATTCTCGGCGACAGCATTACCACCGACCATATTTCTCCAGCGGGTGCGATTAAGACCGACAGCCCGGCGGGTAGCTACCTGGTGGACAACAACGTCATGGCTACCGACTTCAACTCCTACGGGTCTCGTCGAGGCAACCATGAGGTCATGATGCGGGGCACCTTTGCCAATATTCGACTCAAGAATGAAATGGTGCCGGGCTCATCGGGTGGGGTGACCCGGTATATGCCCGACGGCATCGACATGTCTATTTATGATGCAGCCATGAAGTATCAGGCCAGCGGTACTCCTTTACTGGTGATTGCGGGCAAAGAGTATGGCACGGGGTCATCTCGCGATTGGGCTGCCAAAGGAACCCGACTGCTAGGCGTCAAGGCCGTCGTCGCCGAGAGTTTTGAGCGCATCCACCGCTCTAACCTAGTGGGTATGGGTGTGCTACCGCTTCAATTTACCGAGGGCATGCATCGCGGCATGTTTAACCTCGACGGTAGTGAAACCTTTGATCTAGTAGGTCTTAGCAACGGTATTCAGCCCGGTATGACCGTTGAATTGATAATTCATCGCGGTGACAGCAGCACGACTACAGTGCCTCTACTGTGTCGTATCGATACCCTAGATGAAGTAGAGTACTTTCGCCACGGCGGCATTTTGCCCTACGTACTGCGGCAATTGCTAGCGGCCTAATTCGATCAGTCCCGTGGGCTCACTTGCTCTCTTTCAAGGGCGTCAGTTCCGCGCCCTTAACCCTGGGGTATTTTCATTCTTGAAAATTTTCTCACTCCTCAATGACTCATCAAAGCTCCTTGAAGACTCCTTGAAGTTGAAGGCAACAGCAGGGCATCTGACATCTATGCCCCCTATAGTTTGGTAACTGTTGGGGGAATCTTGGCAGTAGTGATCACCATTACCAGTTACCAGGGATGCCGATATGAGCTCGTCTATTGCCTCAGATCAAAACCCATCCATGGCCGCCCCTCAAACTTCGGCTGAAATCGGGGATGCTGACTGTGTCGTTAGCGTACCCTCGACCCTAACGCTCGTAGAGGCGGTTGAGTTTGAGCAACAGGTGAAGCGGCATTGCTTAAGCGACCCTGCTCCAACCAAGATTATTATCGACCTGGTCGAGACCAATTTCATTGACAGCAGCGGCTTAGGTGCGCTTGTGATCGGTTACCGTACTTGCCAGGCCAGGGGAGTTGTCATGGTGCTGCGCGGGGTGCAAGAGCAGGTACGCATGGTGCTGGCTTTAACTGATCTAGAGCAACTGTTTACCTTTGAAGCTGCTGCTGCCGGTGCTGTGACCCCATCGCCTAAACCTGAGAAGCTTTATGGGACACTGACGACCCATCCCTCAGTGACCTCGAAAGGTAAGCGTGTGCTCGATATCCTCGGAGCGCTAGTGGGCCTTGTTATTACGGCGGTTTTGGCAGTACCGATTGTGATTGCCATCAAGCTTGAAGACGGTGGCCCGATTTTCTTTAAGCAAGTGCGCTGTTCCTGGATGGGTAAGCGATTCAATATCTGGAAATTTCGCTCTATGGTGACCGATGCCGAGGCATTGAAGGCCCAGGTGAAAAATGAGGTCGAAGGCCCCCTGTTCAAAAACGAAAACGACCCTCGCATTACCAAGGTTGGACGCTTTTTGCGCCGCACCAGCTTAGATGAACTGCCCCAGTTTTGGAATGTGCTGAAAGGCGACATGAGCCTAGTGGGTACTCGCCCGCCTACCCCTGATGAAATTGAGCAGTACCGGGTGCCTGAGTGGCAGCGCCTTGACGTGAAGCCTGGCATGACTGGCGAATGGCAGGTTAACGGACGCTCAACAGTGAAAAAGTTTGAAGACGTTATCCGCATGGATCTCGACTACCAAAAGAACTGGAGCCTGATCTACGATATCCAGCTCATTGTGAAGACAATTTTGGTGCTGTTCTCTAAAAAAGCCGGGGCTTCCTGAGGCTCAGAATAATCAGCGATCTGGGTAAAGCTGTAGGACGATGGTGGTACCCAGGGCAGCTTATCGGTTTGTGATCTCAGGTTTTTAACCGCAAGGTGGTTAAAAATCACCGCTTGCCTCTGGTTGAGCAAGCCACGATACAGTAATGGTGTTGAGGTTGCGGATTAACCGAGCAGTATGGGGGTTCAGGTTCTAGCGATCGCGATTTGGGCAGGTAGCCTGGCACTGTACGGTGCCGCTTTTTTCTTCCCAGAGGTGCATCGCCGTCACGACTTTTTTTGGAGCGGGCTAGGGGCTTTCTATGGCCTCGTGCTATGGTTTTGCGCGGATCAGACCTCGCCTACTGAACTGCTTGGCCATGGGGCTAGTGTAGTGCTGCTGGGCTGGCTCAGCTGGCAAACGCTGACTCTGCGCCGCAAGCGGACGCCGCTCGATTTACAAACTCCGCTGACCCCAGACTCCTGGCCCAACTTCTGGCGACAGAGGCAACAGGCGCTGCTGGGGCTGCTGCGCGACACGCCACTGGCGCGGTGGCTGCCCTTGGTTGAGCCCGAGACCACCCGACGAGATCCCGCGATCGCCACCAGCGAAGTGCGAGCTTCCTCGCTCAAGGATGTCGACTACGAATTTGTGGATGAACTATCGCCGACGCCTCGCCGTCCCGCTCGCACGGCTGATAGTGGGCCGCCTTTTGAACCCATCCTGGAGCCAGGCGAGGTTAAGCCTAAATCTTCCCCGGCTGAGATCAAACGCCTGCCCCGAGACACCGTGCCGTTGGCTACCCAATCACCCAGGCCTGTCACCTTAGGTTCGCGGTTGGCAGGCTTACAGGCCTGGGTGAACGATTTGATCAAGGCCAAAACTGCCCCTAAACCCAGGCGGGCCGTGATTGATATTCCGCCCCGACCATCCCCCCTAGCCCGTACCCAAACCCAGCCCTCTGCGGCAACTGGGGCAGCGTTAGATGGGTCAACGTCGGGGCAGGCGGCGATGGTGACGATTGTCGATGCCGAGGCCGTGATCCCCAAAGGTGAGTCTGAAACTACCCAGAGTGAGCAACTGCCAGACAGAGCCTCTGCCCCCGCCGATGTTGAAGCGGGAAACTGGCCCGATGATTTAGACGAGAGTTTTGTTGACCCCGACCATCACGATTAACCCCGCAATTGCCATCAACCTGGCCTAATGTATATAGAAACAGCCTAGCTGAGATAGCGCCTTGGGCTGAATCTGCGATAATGACGCGGACTGATTGTTTATCCTTAGTCAACCTCAGGCTGTGACAGACACCAAAAGCTATAAAGATACCGTTCTGCTGCCCCAGACCAGCTTTGACATGCGGGCCAACGCGACCAAGCGCGAGCCCGAAATTCAAGCCTTTTGGGCCGAGAACCAGATTTATGAAACCCTGTCGACCAGCAACCCCGGCGAGGTGTTTGTGCTGCACGACGGGCCGCCCTACGCCAACGGCGACCTGCACATTGGCCACGCCCTCAACAAAATTCTGAAGGACACGATCAACAAGTACCAGCTGCTCAAGGGCCGTAAGGTGCGCTACGTGCCTGGGTGGGACTGCCACGGTCTGCCCATTGAGCTAAAGGTGCTCCAGGCGATGGATGCCGAGGCGCGGGCGAACCTGACCCCGATCAAGCTGCGCTACAAAGCCAAGGCCTTTGCCCTCAAAACCATCGATCGCCAGCGGGAGAGCTTCAAGCGCTACGGTATCTGGGGTGACTGGGATCACCCCTACATGACGCTGCTACCCGAGTATGAGGCCGCCCAGATCGACGTGTTTGGCCAGATGTACCTGAAGGGCTACATCTATCGCGGCCTCAAGTCGGTGCACTGGAGCCCCAGCTCGCAGACGGCTCTAGCGGAGGCGGAGCTGGAGTATCCTGAAGGCCACACCTCCCCCAGCATCTACGCTGCCTTTCCGATGGTGAGCGCAGCACCCGAGGCCAAAGCGGCGCTGGAGCCCTACCTGGGTGAGCTGGGCGTGGCGATCTGGACCACAACCCCCTGGACGATTCCGGCCAACCTGGGGGTAGCGGTGAATGGGGAACTCACCTATGCCGTGGTGGAGGTGGCTGCGGCCACGCCGTTCAGGTACTTGATCATCGCCAGGGATCTGTGCGATCGCATGGCCGAGGTGCTCGGTTCTGAGCTCACCGTCAAGGCCGAAATCAGGGGCACAGCCCTGGAGAACTCCACCTATCGCCACCCCCTGTTCGATCGCGAAAGCGCCATTCTCATCGGCGGCGACTACGTTACCACTGAGTCGGGCACCGGCCTGGTGCACACCGCCCCTGACCACGGCGAAGAAGATTTCAAGGTGGGCCAGCGCTACGGTCTGCCGATCCTGAGCCTGGTGGATGAAAAGGGCGACATGACCGCAGCCGCCGGTCCCTTTGCGGGGCTAAACGTGCTGAAGGATGCCAACCCCGCCGTCGTTGAGGCGCTGGAAAAGGCCGGTTCTCTGCTCAAGCACGAGCCCTACCGCCACAAGTACCCCTACGACTGGCGCACCAAAAAGCCCACCATCTACCGCGCCACCGAGCAGTGGTTTGCCTCCGTAGAAGGGTTCCGCGACCAGGCGCTGAAGGCGATTCAGGCGGTGCAGTGGATTCCGGCGGCGGGCGAAAACCGGATTACCTCAATGGTGAGCGATCGCTCCGACTGGTGCATTTCGCGCCAGCGCACCTGGGGTATGCCCATCCCGGTGTTCTACGACGAGGAAACGGGCGAACCCCTGCTGACTGAAGAAACCCTGGCCCACATCAAGGCCCTCTTTGCGGAAAAGGGCTCCGATGCCTGGTGGGAGCTATCTGAGGCAGAACTCCTGCCCGAGGCCTACCGCAACAACGGCCACACCTACCGCAAGGGGGCCGACACCATGGATGTGTGGTTCGACTCTGGTTCCTCCTGGGCGGCGGTGGCCCAGCAGCGCGATGAGCTCAAATATCCCGTGGATATGTACCTGGAAGGCTCTGACCAGCACCGGGGCTGGTTTCAGTCGAGCCTGCTGACCAGCGTGGCGGTCAACGGCCATGCCCCCTACAAAACCGTGCTCACCCACGGCTTTGCCCTCGATGAGCAGGGCCGCAAAATGAGCAAGTCGATTGGCAACGTGGTTGACCCCGCCATTGTGATCAACGGCGGCAAGAACCAAAAAACAGACCCGCCCTACGGGGCCGACGTGCTGCGGCTGTGGGTGTCGTCGGTGGACTACTCCTCCGATGTGCCTCTGGGCGGCAACATTCTCAAGCAAATGTCGGATGTGTATCGCAAGATTCGCAATACCGCGCGGTTTTTGCTGGGCAACCTGCACGACTTCGACCCCGCCAAACACGCGGTGCCCTACGATCAGCTGCCGGAGCTCGATCGCTATATGCTGCACCGCATGACCGAGGTGTTTGCCGACATTACCGACGCCTTTGAGAGTTACCAGTTCTTCCGGTTCTTTCAAACGGTGCAGAACTTCTGCGCGGTCGATCTATCGAACTTCTATCTAGATATTGCTAAAGACCGGCTCTACATCAGCGCGGCGGATTCGCCCCGGCGGCGCAGCTGTCAGACGGTGCTGGCGATCGCGATCGAAAACCTGGCCCGCGCCATTGCCCCGGTGCTCTCCCACATGGCCGAAGACATCTGGCAAAATCTGCCCTACCCCACCCCCTACAAATCGGTCTTTGAATCGGGCTGGGTGAAAATGGAGGACCAGTGGCAGCAGCCAGACCTGGCTGACACCTGGAGCCAGATTCGCACCGTTCGCCAGGAGGTGAACCGGGTGCTGGAGCAGGCTCGCACCGCCAAGGAGATTGGCTCTTCCCTGGAGGCCAAGGCGCTGATCTATGTCACCGACACCGATCTGAGGGCACAGCTAGCGGCGATGAATCCTATCGATGCGATTGCCCCCGGTGCCAACCATGTCGATGAGCTGCGCTACCTGTTCCTGGTTTCCCAGGTGGAGGTGCTAGATTCGCCAGAGCCTTTAACGGGCACAAAGTTCAGCACTGAGTCTGACGCGCTGGGTATTGGCGTAGTGGATGCGGCGGGCGAGAAGTGCGATCGCTGCTGGAACTATTCCACCCATGTGGGGGAGAGTAGCGAGGATCCGACCATCTGCGATCGCTGCGTTGAGGCTCTAGCGGGCTCGTTTTAACCCACGGAGAAACCGGGTTTCTAGCAGTGTCTCTAGCACCAGCGAGAGGTTAGGGACAGAAACCCGGTTTCTGGCTCCCAGCAACGGCAGGTAGGCAAAATCCTTTTGGGGGCGGCAATTAGAATAGAGTAAAGCTGCGAGGGAGCGGTGGCATGGTACTCCTCAATGATGTCTCGAATCGGTTAACCCTAGAAGATTCAGAAGAACGGCGGGTCTTTAGCCAGGTGTCTTGGCAGCAGTACGAAGCTCTCCTGGCCGATTTAGGAGAAAAGTCTCCCTATCGGGTGCATTTCTTAGCCGGAGATTTAGAAATTGTGGCCCCCAGTCGTCGCCATGAGAGCGGCAAGACCCGAATTGGGGATTTGCTGCTGATTTACTTTTTAGAAACCAATACCGAATACTTCCCCATGGGGTCGACCACCCTGCGCAGGCCAGAGCGGCAGGCGGGGGGCGAACCCGATGAGAGCTACTGCATCGGGCTGGATAAGGAGTTTCCTGACCTGGCGATTGAGGTGATTGTCACCAGCGGCAGCATTAATCGCCTGGAACTCTATCGCCGTCTGGGGGTGCGGGAAGTTTGGTTCTGGCAAAGCGTTGGCGAAGCCTCTCGCAACGAGAATCGCCTTGCCCTCTACCACCGTCGAGAAGACGCCCAGTTTGCCGCCACCGCTGGCTATGAAGCCATTGCCCGCAGTGAGCTGCTGCCCGGTTTAGATATCGAGCTGTTGACCCGCTGCCTGCAAAACCCCAACCCCCTCGCCGCCGCCAGGGCGTTTCGCCAAGGGCTTCAGTGAGAGATGAGAAGATCCCTGGGTTCTTTGAGAACCCAGGGATCTTTCTCCAGGCAGAGAATTTTGCTCAGGGTGAGCCGGACGGGTCTTCGGCAAACCTACCAAACCATCCGGCCCGGTTTTAGAGTTGGATGAGATCGCCCCCATCGCTAGGTTTGGACTCCTGATAGTACGGCTAGCCATGGGCCACGACCTCGTAGCTATCAACGCTCGATCGGGCTCAAAATCTGGCTCAGCAGTCGCAGCTGATCGGTGTTCCCCATGGTGATCACCATATCCCCAGGATAGAGACGGGTGTCGGCACTGGGGCCAAAAATGAGCGCCCCATGATCGCGGCGGATGGCCAAAATTAACGCCCCCGACTGGCGACCCAGCTGAGCTTCGGCCAGGGTTTTGCCAACAACGGGGCAGCTATCGGGCAGCAGCAAAAACTCTTCGACGTAGACCGCCCGCTCGGTTCCCGTTAAAATACCATCTAAAAAATCGACCACCTGAGGGCGCACCGCCGCCGCCGCCATTCGCTTGCCGCCGGTAATATAGGGCGACACCACCACATCGGCTCCGCCCCGCTGGAGCTTCAGAATGGCTTCTTCAGTGCTGGCCCGGGCAATGGTACGAATCTTGGGCGCCAGGGTTTTGGCCGAGAGCACAATATAGAGATTTTCGGCATCGGAGGGCAGCGCCGCCACCAGGCATCGAGCCCGCTCTACCCCCGCCTGGATGAGCACCTGATCTTGGGTAGCATCGCCCTGGAGAATGGTGTACCCCAGTAGCTCCGCCGCATGGGTAGCGGTATCGTCGGAATCGACCACAATAAATGCAAGATTTTCGGCCGCAAACTCTGTGGCTACCTGCTGACCGGTACGGCCAAAACCGCAAATAATGTAGTGGTGTGCCAGCGAGTCCATAAACCTGCGTTTTTTACTAAGACGTAACCCGGTTTGAAAGTGCCCCTGCACAACCGCTTCAGTAAGATTATTGAGAATATAGGCGATCACCCCCACCCCCATCATGATTAGCACAATGGTAAACAGCCGTCCTCGGGGGCTGAGGGGGTTGGTTTCACCAAAGCCTACGGTAGATAGCGTAATTACCGCCATATAGGTGGCATCAAGCCAGCTCCACCCCTCCATAAAGCGATACCAGAGTATCCCCGAAAACACTACAAACCCCAGGGCGATCATGCCCCGCAGCAAGTGTCGCCGGGTACGGCGGTAGTTTGCTTCGACTAGGGTCTCACCATAGTGAAGACGGTTTTGGCGCACGGGTATCAAGCTCTACAATCGGCCCTGGAAGGTTGCCTGACATGGGCTTAAAACCACCATCGTGGTTGCCTACTGCCTTGAATAATTGTAGGAGCAAAAAAACGCCCTGGGGATTAACCAGGGCGTAAACTGGATGTGTCGCAGAAAAATCTAGTCGGCTAGGCGTATGCGGCCAGCACGAATGCTATCGAATATGCGGTTGATATGCTGGCGATCGCGTAGCGTCAACATCGGGTTGCTGAGTATGGCTGCCGATAACGTGAGGTGGTCGCGGCGGCTCAAAACCCCCTGGTCAATGGCGGTAGTCATTACAGCTTGAATATCTACAATGGGATTGTGAGATAGGGATGACGCCATAGTTGTAGATCCTGGATGCCGTAGTGACGATGGTAGATATCTAGCGGTATAAGGAGAGCTTTTGTAGCAGACGCTACTTTGCTCTACTCTCTTCAGCATGCCCAACCCCTTGAGATTACGGTTGAGCCGCCGATAAAGATTTAGTGGAACTTTATTAAACCTCAGTTAAGAGTCTATTCCCCAGGGAGAAGTTACGGAAAATGACGCCGACATCGACACAGAACATGGTGATCTATCGGGTTGCAGCCTTTCGCGACAACTATATTTTTGTGCTCTACGATGCTGACCACGGATTGGCTGCTGTCGTTGATCCGGGCGATGCCAATCCAGTTATACACAGGCTGGATGAATTGGGAGCAACCTTGACGGCGATCTTAAATACCCATCACCACAGCGACCACGTGGGCGGCAATCGGCAGTTGCTAGAGCGCTTCCCTGGAGTGCAGGTATATGGTGGGGCCGCTGACCGAGGCCGCATTCCTGGACAGACACACTTTCTAGAAGCGGGCGATCGCCTGACTATCTGTGACCGTCAGACTGAAGTCCTCTTCGTGCCTGGCCATACCCGCGCCCACATCGCCTATTACTTTGCCCCGGTCGCAGCCGATGGCTGGGGGGAGCTTTTCTGTGGTGATACACTCTTTGCCGGAGGCTGTGGTCGGCTGTTTGAGGGTACTCCCCAACAGATGGTCACGTCTTTAGATCAGCTGCGGCGGCTGCCCGACACCACGCGCGTCTGGTGCGCCCACGAGTACACCCTCAACAACCTTCGGTTTGCCATTACCGTCGATAGCGATAACCCAGCCTTAGCCACCCGGCTGGCGCAGGTGCAGGCAGCCCGGGCCCTGAAACAGCCTACAGTCCCCGCTGATCTAGGCTTGGAGAAGCAGACCAATCCCTTCCTTCGATGGGATCACAGGTCGCTCCAACAGGCTGTCGGGAGTGCTGAAGCGGTGCAAACCTTTGCCCGGCTGCGGGGCAAAAAAGACCTGTTTTAGCCGCGAGTTTTGGGGATTAGTTGCTATACAATCACTACAACAGCGTCATTGAGACGTACCCCCAGCATGAAGATTCAAAGGGCAGGATCTAGCTATGATGCTCAAATCGACTACCCGGCATATTCACATTTACACCGCTATTGTGGCCAACAATGAGCTGGTGCCCAGCGACGACAAGCTGACGCTAGACATTGATCCTGACAACGAATTCAACTGGTCTGAGGATGCTCTCAAGGCCGTCTATGCTGAATTTGACCGCCTGGTTGATGCGGCCGCTGGCGAAGATCTGACCGACTATAACCTGCGCCGCATTGGCTCTGACCTAGAGCATTTTGTGCGGCAACTCTTACAGCAGGGGGCCATTAGCTACAATCTTAAGAGTCGCGCGCTCAACTACAGCATGGGCCTTCCCCGGGTTGAACCTGACCCATCGGTATCTCACTAGACTGGCTTGCAAACCCGCGACCTATGCATCTATCACCTAGGATTAGTTACCCGGGTTTAGTTACCATGGGTACGTTAAGAGCCGTTTACCTGCACCCTAACGGATTGTGATCCAGTGCTCTAATCCATCCTGCCGGTCGGTATCAACCCCGCCGACCAGTCGCTGCAAAGTCTGTGAAACGCCATTGCAGTATCGGTTTTTGCTGGCTGTGGGCAATCGTCCGCTGACACATTCTCCTAGCCCGCTGGTGGCCGGACGCTTTTTGGTATGGCATGGAGATCAGAAATCTGCGGTCGGAGCCCATCGCATTTGGCTCGACACTCGCCCCGATACACCGCCGCCAGCCTTAGATCGGGTGCCCCCTGTGGTGATGCCGTATCTCAAGCTCTTTCATCTGGCTCACCACATTCCCCGCCCCTATGCATACCTCAGTCGGGAGCAAACGGGGTTAGAGACCGAGGTGTTGCTGCTGGATGCGGCTCCCATCGGCACCCGCTTGAATGATCAGACGACTCCCTGGAAAACTGAGGCAGCATTGCTGCCGTCTTTACCCCAGGTGTGGGCGCAGGGGTCTGCCCTGCGGCAGCTTAACTGGCTACGTCAAATCGCCATGATGTGGACGGCTCTGGCCGACCAAGGGGTAACGGCTACACTGTTAGCCCTAGACGAACTTAGAACCGATGGAGCGCTGCTGCGGTTGACGACCCTCGTCACCGACAAGGCTCCCCTTACCTTAGTTGACCTGGGGCGACGATGGCAGGAGCTAGTGGCTACGGCTCAGCCGCCGATGAAAGGCTATCTAGACTGGTTGACTCATGCCCTTGCCGAGGGACGCATAACAGCAGCAGAAACGCTAATTGCTGAGTTAGAAGGGGCTATTCAAGCTCTGGCTCAGGGGCTGCTGGTGACGGTGGACTGGACTGCGGATACTGACCAGGGGCCGACGCGCGATCGCAACGAAGACGCCTGCCACCCTGAGAAACTGTCCTATCAGCAGCGGCTGACGAGCAAAACTGTCAGCGTCGAAACGCCCCCGCTATTGTTGGTCTGTGACGGCATTGGTGGCCATGAACAGGGCAATGTGGCCTCCCAAACGGCGATTAAGCTGCTTCAGCAGGAGCTAGAACCCCTAACCCAGCAGTGTAATTTGCCCCCGGCAGCGGTAGCTCAGCGCCTGAACCAGGCGCTGATTTTGGCTAACGATACCCTCTCAACCCGCAACAACGACGAACAGCGTTCGGCCCGAGCCCGCATGGGCACAACGGTGGTGCTTGCTCTAGTGCATTTTCCCTACGTTGCGATCGCCCACATTGGCGACAGTCGTGCCTACCGAGTTAGTGCGCAGACCTGTTACCAGATCACCGTCGATGATGACGTCGCCTCGCGGGAAGCGCAAATGGGCTATGCCCTTTACTCCGAGGCGGTTCAGCTACCCAGCGGCGGTGCCCTGATCCAGGCTCTGGGAATCAGTGAATCGGGCTACCTCTACCCCACGGTGCAGCATCTACTGCTGGATGATGCTGCCGTACTGTTGCTCTGCTCCGACGGACTCAGCGACTATGACCGGGTCGATGCGCTAGCACCTCATCTGGTCGCGCCTTTGGCGACGACAGCAACTCCCCTGAGCGCTCCAGTCGCTGAGTTGATTCAACGGGCCAACCAGCTCAACGGCCACGACAATGTCACCGTAGGGCTGATGCGGTTTGCGCCCCAAACCAAGACTTTGCCGACTCTGCCTGCGCGGAGTCTGCAGCAGGCTGATGCCCCCTCCCACTCAGACTTACCCCCTCCAACTCCGGTGCTAACGGCTCAGACGACGAACACCCTGACTGTGGCTCCTGCGGATGCGCCTCAGCCTAGATCTAAGGTCGCCTGGGTTCCCTTTTTCGGCGGATTAATAGCGGTCTTAGCTACTTTGGCAGCGGTTGGCTTTGGCCTCAGCCGTCGCCAATTGGCCCCTGTTCCCTTCCAGCCCCTCGCTCGACAGTGGGCGATCGCGCCCTTGGCAGGGCAGCCTTTGCCCAGTAATGCCCTGGCTGCCACCGCCAATGTGCCTGTGGGCTCGTTTTGGCAAGCTGAGAATGGGGCTGGGTTGGGGGCGGATAGAGACCCCCTGCGGCTCAGTCAACGGCCTACGAGTATCGCTGAATCGACCGCCATGCCTCCCGTGGCGATCGGCAGCATCCTCAGGGTTATCAGTCGCCAAACCGCCGCCGACAATACTGACTGGGTGCAGCTCCAGGTCTGCTCGATTCCCTCCGGTATCTCTCTAGATCAACTACCTCAGGAGGTCGATCAGGAGACCAATAGCGATCAGCCCATGACTGCGCCGGTAGCCCCTGACCTCACCCAGCGGTTATCGGCTCCAGGGGATAAAGGCTGGGTGCAAGCCCGTCAGCTCTACGCCGCGACGGCCTTTTTAGACCTGGTGACCCCAGCTCAGGCAGGCCGCTGTGGGCCGTAACTCTCGCCCTTCCTCGCGGTTCCGCGATCTCCCTCATTTGATCCATCCCGGCCCTGCCGCTTTAGGCCTACCTATGCTGTCGTCCAATGCACTCACGCTCTGCCTTGCCATCGATCGGCTCACCGAGGCCGACTCCAACCACTATGCTATCTGGGTGCTAGAGAGCCCCTTTCCAGGGGGGTATGCCCACCACGATCGCCTGTGGGATGGCCAGATGGCTCAGATCTGGGAGAGTTGGCAACAGTTTTTCTCGCTGCGGGGATTACCGCCTGTACCCCACGTGCCGTCGGCCTATGTACCTCAGTTTCACCTGGACGACCTGCTCGATCGAGTGTCTCCAGCCGCGGAGTCAGAAGGGTATACCGGACGCCTGATGCAGGGGCTGGGTGTGAGTCTGTGGGAATGGTTGTTTGATGGCCCCATTCGCCAAACCCTGGAGCGCAGCTTGGGTATCGCAATTGGTCAAAACCGCCCGCTAAAACTGCAGCTGGAGGTGCGCCCGCCAGAGCTAATCAGCCTGCCCTGGGAGATCATGCAGCCGGAACCCGGCTGTCCGGCCCTCTCACTGGGGCCACGGGTGTTGTTTAGCCGGACTACTAGCACCGTCGAGTCGCTGCCCACAGTAGAGTTAGACACGTCCCTGCGTATCTTGCTGGTACTGGGCCAAGATGCCCCCGGTGAGGCTACCTCTGGGCAGCCAGATCAGGTGCTGCAACTACCGCAGGAAGCCGAAGCCCTCAAACAACTGCTAGAACTCAGTGCCTCACGCCTCAGCTACCAGGGCACTAGCCCGGTAGTTTGCCAAGTACAAACGCTGATCGAACCCGATGCTAAAACGTTGCTAACCGCCCTAGAGGCTGGCTACTTTAACGTATTTTTCTACGCTGGCCATGGGGTACCCGCCCCCGATGGAGGGCTACTGTTTCTGAGTCAGCAGGGCAGCCTCAGCGGCACTGAACTGGCCCAGGGGCTCTCTCGCAACGGCATTCGCCTGGCGGTGTTTAATACCTGCTGGGGGGCTCAGCCCGACCATCAGCAGCAGCAGGTTATTCCCCGCAGCAGTCTGGCCGAGGTGCTGCTCCACCACGGCGTGCCGGCGGTGCTGGCGATGCGTGATTCGATTGCCGACGAAGAAGCCTTGAGCTTTATTCAGGTGCTGGCTCGGGGACTAGCGGAGCGGCAGCCGGTGGCCCAGGCGGTAGCCCTGGCCAGACAGCATTTGCTGACGGCGTATCGGTTTAACCAACCTGCCTGGAGCTTACCCGTACTCTACCAACATCCTCAGTTTGAGGGGAGCTTGCTGCGTGAGGCTACTCTGGCGGTGACCCAACTGCCAGGGCAAGACCTGCCAGCTACCCAATCGGTGGTGTTGCGCTGCTTGAAAACACCGGCCCGGATGTGGCGACTCTATGATGGGTACCTGCGGGTCGGACGATTACCCGACAATGACCTAGTGATTTTAGAGCCCTGGGTCTCGGGTCAGCACGCGGAGATCTTTTGCCGCAACCAGTTTGACAACGGCGTGCAGGAGACCTGTTACTATCTACGCGATATGTCGCGCTACGGATCATATTATTTTGATGGCAGCACCTGGCAACATGTCCATCGAGCCGAGGTGCCCCTCAGAGTGGGAACAGCCGTGCAGTTTGGCAGTCGGGAAGGAGAACTGATGGAATTCACCCTGGAGGGTAACCCCAAGACACCTGGGCCATGCTAGGAAAATACAAAATTGTTCGCTCTGTGCGGAATGCACCTGGGGCGCTGTGTAGTCACCTTTGTCAGATTTGTTACCATCACGTGCTTCTATAGTTTCTATAGTTAATTCTATGAACCAGCCTTCTCACGCTCCAAGCCCCGATGCCGCCATGACCGCTGAACACGATTTGCTGGCCAGTATTCTCGCCGCTGAGGCGGTCTACCCTTGGCTACCGCTGTCACCCGAGGCAGAAAGCTATCTCACGGGGCTAGAGGCAGAGTTAGATGCAGTGGAGGATGGTAGTGACGTATCCGCTGCGATCACAGCTGGTTGGCAGGCCCTCTCGGCCCAGATGACCACACAAATGGCTGCATATGATACTGCCTCAGCCTTGTCCCAGCCTGCTGTTGCCTCTGTGCTGGGGCAAATTAGTCAATTTCAGGAGCGCATACCGGGCGGGTTGCTGCAAAGCCTTGCTACTTCAGCGACGACCCTGGCTCGCAGCGGTCAGCCCCTCATTGACCAGCTGGTGCAGTGCGTGAGTGTCGTTCTACCTACCTGGAATGCCGATGACCTGGCAGTGCTAGCCCGTCCTCTGGCCTACTCTCTACGGGACGGTCGGGGGGAGATTTTAGACCTTAACCTGCGGGCCATTTCGACGGCCCCTTGGGAAAATTTATCTGATATAGAGCAAGCGCGGCTGACGTTAGCCATTGCTTCGGTCGCTCTCCAAACAGCTCAGACGACTGCAGATGACGTATCGGTATCGTAGCTGTGTGGCCTGCTCATCAGCGCACCGACACCGGTTACGCTTGCCACCATTACGATCTCGTAACGCTTCACTGACAGTCTGAGTTTCGCGGGGAATGATAGAGGTTGATTGCTCCTCCTTAGCTTCACTCCCTATGGGATATAACCTTATGGCCTGCTGGCGGCGCCAGCAGGCGCGGTACCACTACCGTCAGGCCTTAAATCAAATTCGCAAAGGCAACCTGGACGCGGCTCTCGGGTCACTGCCCTGCCTGCTCAAGCACCACCCCCACCCCGCTAATATCCATCTTGAACTGGGTAAAGCCCACTGGCAGGCGGATCATGCAAGCGCGGCCCTAGAGCATTTCAACCAGGCGATCGCCCTTGACCCAGCCAACGTGCGCGCCTACGGCAACCGAGGCTTACTGTACTGTCAACAAGGGCAGACTGACCAAGCCCTGGCTGACTGGCAGATCGCCCTAGAGCGCCAGCCCGGCCACTCGCTGATTCACTACAACCGAGGGCTCTTGTACCTGCGACAGCAGCACTACACCAGCGCCCTAGCTGACTTTGACAGCGCGATCGCGGCCAACCCCAATCTGGCTGAAGCCTATCTGCACCGGGGTTACACCCAGGAAGCCCTAGGCCATCCCGATGCTGCCGCTAGGGATTGGGAACTGGCCCTCTGCAACGACCTCAATCTCGACCAGGCCCGGGTCAAATTGCACCATGCTCACCAGGCTCACCGCGATCGCGCTCTGTCTCGACGGCTGCAGACTGAGCTGGGGCTCAAGCAGATTACCGTTGTTGCCCAGCAACACGACAACAGCCTGCGCATTGAGATCTATCGTCCGGTAGGAGTAGGCATCAACTATTTCACCCTGCCCGACCAGCTACGGCGGCTGCTCATCAGCTGGCAAATGGATGACATTTATAGCTTTGATCTAACTGGCCAGGTACAAGACCAAGACGTGGTGGAATGGCGAGGCCACTACAAGCTATTTCAGGGCCAGCCATGCCCGCCCGCTCGCTGGCACCAGGTGCTGCTGACCGCGTTTTTTATTTTTCCGCCCCTAGGTATTCCAGCTCTGGCCTGCGCCATGAACCTACGTCAGGCCTACCAACGGGGCGATTACCTGACGGCAAAACAGGCATCTAAGGCGGTGCAGGGGCTGTGCCGCGCCGGAGGTATTATCTCTCTCACTCTGGTGACAATGCTAGTAGGCTACTGGGGCTACCAGCAGGTCTACGACTCTCCTGACGTATCGGCCAGCCCAGCCCAGCTTTTGCCCCCTAGGCCATCGGCTCTGGCTGAGGCTGATGACTAGCGACCAGATCTGGCAGCGACATCGTTTCGTAGCGTTCAAAGGGCTGATGAATCCACGGGTTATCTGGCAGGTAAACCACGTGATAGTCAGGCTTGAAGATGGAATCAGCTTTGTACCACAGCACCGCCGTACGCAGGTCGTCAATGTAGAAGCCGTATTTGTGGCGCAGCCAGGTAATCGATTTATTGAGGCTATAGCCCGAGTCAACCAGGTCATCGACGATCAGCACTTGGCTACCCAGGCTGGGTGTGGTCATGCTCAGATCGCGGGAAAAAGTAATTGATCCTCGGGTGCGGCCATCGGCTCCACCGTAGGAAGCCGTGGACAAAATCGCCAGCGGCACATCAAATAAACGACAGAGGGTATCGCCTACCCGCAGTCCACCTTTAGCCAGACACACAATCTGGTTGAAGGCCCAGCCCGATTCGTAAATCTGAATCGCCAGCTTCTCAATGTCTCGGTGGTAGTCGTCCCAACTTACGTAGAAATCAGCCATGCTCCTCCTCCAGTGAAACAGCGTTGCCCTATCGCTGCCCCATCGCCTGCCCGATGATCTGAGCTCAATTTTGGAGTTTTGCCCAGGAAAGCGCTACAGTTCCTAAGCTGGACTCGGTGTAGAGCAGGCCACGATGGGGAAATAATACACTGATGTCGCTCTTTGAATTGTTGGTCTGGTGTCTATCCACCAAGTAGGTAACCTATGGCTGCTCCCGTTTCGTCCTCCGGTGCTGCTCTGCCGCCTGCCCCAGAAAAATTCTCAATCTGGGGCAAGCTGGCCTTTGGCGCTGGCGACATTGGCCCCGGGATGACGGCCAACCTGCTGGCCTTTTCGTTTTTGATCTTTTTGACCACGGCGGCAGGTCTGAGCCCCGTGGCAGCGGGATCGGTATTGGCGATCGGGCGCATTTGGGATGCGATCAACGACCCATTTATTGGCTATCTCAGCGACAAAACTCGCACCCGCTGGGGCCGTCGCTATCCCTGGATTGTGCTGGGGGCGATTCCCTTTGGGGTGACGTTTTTTCTCACCTGGGTGGTGCCGGGGTGGGAGAGCGACGCGGCCCGATTTTGGTACTACGTGGTGATGTCGCTGCTGTTTCAGGTGTTTTATACGGTGGTGAATTTGCCCTACACCACCCTCACCGCTGAGCTCACCAAAGACTACGACGAGCGTACTGAGCTAACTGCCTTTCGCCTGGGGTCATCGCTGTTTGGCGCGATCGCAGCCCTGGGCCTGGGCCTGGTGATTACCCAAGTCATTACTGATCAGCGCCAGCAGTACCTAGTGCTGGGGGGCATCTGTGCCGTGCTGTCGGTCCTACCCTTGCTGTGGTGTGTGTGGGGCACCTATCCCTACGCCGTGCAACGCAACGCCCTACAGCCCGCCGACACCGACGAAGTGGCCCTCTCCTTTATTGCACAAATCAAGGTGGTGTTTGCCAACCGAGCCTTTTTGTTTGTGGTCGGCATCTATCTGTTTGCCTGGCTGGCCTTGCAAATGACCGCCAGCATCATTCCGTTCTACGCCACCTTTTGGATGGGCCTCGATTCGTACTTCTTGGCGGCGCTGCTGGTACAGGGCACGGCGATTCTGATGATGGTGCTAGTCAACCAACTTAGCCGCCGCCTGGGCAAGCAGGAGGTGTTTTACATCGGCATTGGCATCTGGATCATTGCCCAGATTGCCCTATTTTTTGTGCAGCCAGGCCAGGTGGCGGCGCTGTACCTGCTGTGCATTGTGATTAGCTTTGGGGTGGCCACCGCCTACGTAGTGCCCTGGGCGATGCTGCCCGACGTGATTGAGCTCGACGAGCTTAAAACTGGCCAGCGCCGGGAGGGGGTTTTCTACGCCTTTATGACCCTGTTGCAGAAAGTGGGTCTGGCCCTAGGCCTGTTTTTGGTTAGCCTGGCGCTGCAATTTTCGGGGTTTGTCAGCGAGGCGCCCCAGCAGTCTGACTCAGCCCTAATGGCCATTCGGGTATTTATTGGCCCGGTGCCGATGGTGCTGCTGCTCTGTGCCATCGGTCTGGCTCGATTTTACCCAATCACCCGCCAGGTCCACGAAGAAATTTTGCTGAAGCTATCTGAACGCCACAGCTCTGACAATCAAGACCAGCCCAGTACATAAATGCAGACGTGAGAAGGCAGAACGGGAACCCCAGGTCTCATAAGGGTTTCCGCGTGAGTAAACAGCTGGGTTATTTCCGCCTCAGAGTACTAGGTTGCCTAAAATAGTTCGTCCTTACCCCAGATCTACGGCAAACACCCAGTCTTGATAGGTGGCGTCGCGTCCCTCGGTGATGGCGGTGAGTTTATCGCGCAGGCGATCGGTGACGGGGCGATCGGTCGGTAGATTGTACGACTCGACTTTGCGTACCGGGGTAATTTTGGCAGCGGTGCCGCTGAGAAACACCTCATCGGCGATCAGTAGCTCAGATTTATCGACTGGGCGCTCGACCACCTCAATGTCTAAATCTTTTGCCAGGGTAAGAATGCTGTCGCGGGTAATGCCTTCAAGAATATCCTGCTCGTAGCCAGGGGTAATCAGTTTACCGTTGCGCACAATAAACACATTCATGCCCGAGGCTTCGCTGACTTTGCCCTGGGAATTCATCAGAATGGATTCGTCAAAGCCCGACTCAACCGCCTCGGTTTTAGCCAGCGACGAGGTAATGTAAGCCCCGCTAATTTTGCCGCGCAGGGGTAGGCTGCGGTCTTCTTGGCGGTACCAGGAGCTAATGCGGCAGGTAACCCCCTCAGGGGACAGGTAGTCGCCTAACTCTAGACCGTAGATAAAGAAGTTTTTCTCGACATTGTGCAGCCGGGGCGAGATGCCCAGGTCTGAGGTGTAAACAAAGGGGCGAATGTAAAAGGATTTATCGGGGCTATTTTTACGCACGAAATCTTCGATCACGGCCTGAATTTTGTCGGCGGGCAGGTCGTAGTTGAGTAACCGGGCGCTAGTGCTGAGCCGCTGGCAGTGGCGATCGAGCCGAAAGAGCAGGATGCGGTTGCCACGCGCTGGGTCAGGGATACCGCGCAACCCACCGAAGGCCCCGGTGCCGTAGTGCAGGGCGTGGGTGGCGATCGAGATTTTAGCGTCGCTAAACTCGATAAACTGGCCTTCAAAATAGGCGACGGGCAAAAAGTTGTGCATGGCTACGGCTGGGCAAAAATCGGCATTCTACAAGGATAGACCGAATG
The DNA here is from genome assembly GCF_015207395.1 of Nodosilinea sp. LEGE 07088. Taxonomy (GTDB): domain Bacteria; phylum Cyanobacteriota; class Cyanobacteriia; order Phormidesmidales; family Phormidesmidaceae; genus Nodosilinea. The sequence continues at coordinate 19,434 of NZ_JADEWX010000019.1, read as the reverse complement.
GACAGCCTTATTAACAGCCGTCTTAACTGGCCAGACCTCAACTTGGCGGCAGGCGGTAAACTCTGGCAAAGCTAAATCTGCTGATTTGTCTATATCATTCACAGGCCTGACCAGACGGCAGGGCGAAGAGCATCATCGTTGGCGATCTCAACAGTTTCGCCACTCTGCTGAATGACAAAAAGACCGCGCTGGTAGGCATAGCAATCTATACACTCAGCCCGCTTCACTCGGTAGAGACAGAGCGATAAGCTATCGGTAGTGTCTTCAGGTTAGTAGGTATGCGTAACATTGGTCTTATTGCACTGGGTTTGGCCTTTGGGCTAGGGTTTGCGCTCAGCCAGGTCATGCCCCAGCGCTCAGCGATAGCTCAGATCACAACCCCTACTGGACTGGTGATTAAGCCCAGCCCCTACAGTGTTGAAGAAACCGAGAGTCGCTTCATTCAAACTCTCGAATCTCAAGGGCTGAATGTCTTTGCGACGGTTGATCATGCTCAAAATGCGGCAGGTGCGGGCCTAGAGTTACCGCCGACTCGGGTCGTCATTTTTGGTAACCCCAAGGCCGGAACGCCGCTGATGCAGTGCCAACAAAGTATCGGTATAGACCTGCCACAGAAACTGCTGATTTTTCAAGATGAGCAGGGTGTGCAAATCGCGTATAACGATCCGCGCTACCTGGGCGGGCGACATCGCCTGGAGGGCTGCGGTGCGCGGGTGATTGCCAATGTTGCAGAGGCGCTAAATGGGCTAACAGAACAGGCGATCGCACCCTAGACTAGCGAAGTCTCAAACGTAGTGGGCATAAAACTTTCGGCCTCAAGCCAGGAATGCTTGAGCCAAACAGCCGCTCACCCAAGTAAGCCTGGGTAGACGATCGCCCCATAAAAGCTTTAGCAAGCAGATGTCGTGAGCAGTAGTTTAATTTTCTTAACCTTTATTTGGGCTTGAGCTACGGTTGTCAGGGCGTTTGAGTCCTAAGGATGAAGTGATATGTAACAAAAGTTGCCTTGACTCCCCTTAAAAGTTACGCGACACTACACCTAATAGACGTGGCTGCTCACTAGATCAATGCAGCACATTGACTTTCGTAATGAACGATTGTGATTGATGTGCCTTCTACTTGGTTAATATCGGGTTAGCTGCCTGAAAGCGGTGAATCCGAGGAGATGCCTGATCGGGTGATTTCAGCCATTCATACAGGCACTAACGTCAGCGGTTTTTGATTTAGTAACCCTATGGAAACGCTAGAGTTCATAATCTATCCCGACGGGCGCGTCAAAGAGACCGTGACTGGCATTGTAGGTGCCTCCTGTGCTGAAGTGACGGCGGCTATCGAGGCCCAGCTGGGCGTTGTAGTGTCTCACCAGGCCACCTCAGAGTATTTTGCCCAGCCCAATGAGCAAGGAGTTTCGGAAACCGTTCCGGCTCAAGCGGCCTATAGCCAGTGGTAGTGTTTGCGATTTAGCTTTTCTCCGCTTTTTTTAAGTCCCTTACCTCATTCGCAGAAAATGTCACACTTTAGCCAAATCAAAACCAAAATCCGTAACCTGGATTCGCTCAAAGTCGCTCTGAGCGACCTGGGTGCTGACTGGAAAGCTGGCCCCTGCGAGGTGCGGGGCTACCAGGGGCAGACCCAATCTGCTGATGTGGTGATCGCCCAAGACAATGGTTACGACATTGGTTTTCGCCGCAACCCCGAGACTAGTGATTACGAACTGGTGGCTGATTTGCAATATTGGAAGCAGCCGCTCACCGTTGAAGGCTTTTTGAGCCAGGTAACCCAGCGCTATGCCTACAACACTGTGCTGTCTGAAACCTCGAACCAGGGTTTTCAGCTGGCCGAGGAACAGGTGCGTGAGGATGGTTCTGTGCGGTTGGTAGTGCAGCGCTGGAATGGCTAATGCGTTGAGTGATTAATTTCTGGGAAGGGGCTGCTTGGCCCCTTTCTTTGTATTAGCCCAATCCCTGAGACATCTGGAGTAAGTGTGGCATAGCGTTATGGCAAATTTTGATAGTCACCTCGACGTTAGTGCAACGGGCTTGGAGCCAGAGTTAGGTGGCGCTCTGCGCCAGATCGACGATCGCACTGGGCTAGAGCCCGAATTAGGCGGCCAGCTGCGCCAGCAGGGCGTATACGTCGATGAGATTACCTGCATTGGCTGTAAGCACTGCGCCCACGTGGCTCGCAACACCTTCTACATTGAGCCCGACTATGGCCGGTCACGGGTTTATCGCCAGGATGGTGACTCTGAAGACATTATTCAGGAGGCGATCGACACCTGCCCCGTAGACTGCATTCACTGGATGGACTATACAGAGTTGACTCAGCTAGAGCGCGATCGCAAGCACCAGGTCATTCCTGTAGCCGGGTTCCCCGTCGATAAGGCCATGTCCACGCTGCGAATGCGTCAGGCCAAGCGCAAAAGCAAGCACTCAGGCTGACGTTAGGGATTAGCTTCTCTGGTTGACCCGATGAGAACATCTCCATTGGGAAAAAATTGTACGTCTACTGCGATCGCCTCACCTCTAGCGACACCTGGAATGGTGGTGTTGGGCTGGGGCAGGGTGAGTGTGTTCTGGTAAATGGCAGAGACTGCATCTAAAGGTTCCACAGTCGTGACTGTTCCATCTGTCTCCAAGGTGAGCCTGTAGCGTAGCGTTGCCGTCAAGTTTGCGGGTGGCTGCCACTGCTGTTGAAGCGCGCGGGTCAGGGTGCTGACCCAATCGGCCTCAGCGGTAACGACGCCAGATGCCGCCATATCGGCGTCAGCACCAGCGCTTTCAGGTTGCGCCGGTGCAGAACGCAAGGTATCGGGGCTGGTTGGGGCTGGGGCTAGGTCGCTAGGTGGGTTTGGAGCCGATTGAGCAGACTGCCTACTGGCTTGGTCTGGCTGGGAACCAGAGGTTGGGGTAGGCGGCTGGCTGGCTGGTATCTGCTGCTGAGGCGAGGGCGGCGGCGTGGTAGGTCTTGCAGAGGCCGGAGGTGGGCTGGGTCTGGCTGTCTCCTTCGCCGTTGGACTGGCGGTTGTTGACGTCTCGGCTGAGGCTGAGCGTTCTGTCTCAGCTACTGGCGGCCTGATTTCGGAGGACTCAGGCCTCGGGTCGGCATCGGCGGCGGGAGCGATATCTTCGGTCGGCAACTCTCGGCTGCTGGGGGGTGCCTGGGTTGGAGATTCGGTCGTCGGTTGAGAGTCGCTGGGGGACAGTACCACTGGGCTAGGGGCTGTGGTTAAAAACTGATTACCCAGAATAGCCGCGATGCCCACAGCTGCGACTGACCCTATCCACAGCGGCAATCTAGGTCGGGTCGGGCGAGCGGCCTTAGGACTGGCTTGCTCGGGGAGAATTTGAAGATTTTCCTCAGCCTGGTCTAGAACCTCGGCCAGATCAGAGAGCTGTAGGGTTGAAAGTTCAGTGATTTGGGCCGCCGCAGTAGCACCGGCCAGCGTCAGCCGATGACGGGTTAAGCCCACTGGGTGCAGCGTACTCTCGCCGTAGGAAATTGTGCCACTGGCACCCAAGGCATTTGCATTCAGATGTCCTTGTATATAGCCTTGTACCAGCTCTGTTAAGGCAGAAAACTGCGGCTCGCGCCCGCTGACCTCAAAATTAAGTGCCGGATTGGGGGCGGCTCCAAAGGTACCGGCATCGACATCGGCCTGATAGACCTGGAGATAAAAGCGCGATCGCGCCAGCACCGGTCGCCCGGTGATCTGGCTCAGGGGCGACAGCTGCCCCACCAGCCGCAGGGCGCAGGTGCCTGCGGCATATTCGTAGGTGGTAACAGATGCGATCGCGGCCATAACCTCAGCTCGGTAGTACTCTTCTAACCCAAAATCTAAAAATTAAAATGCTCTACTCTGCGGCTCGATCTAACAGGGTTACCCAGAGTTTACGGCTGCCGCCTGCACCGCTGTAGAACAGCAGATCGACCAGCAGTTTTAGCCCCAGGGTCGTGAGTTCGTCAGTGGTCGCGGTCTGATCCCCCTCCATGCGGTCTTGGTAGGCATTGCTAAAGGCATCGAGATAGTCGCCAAGCTGAGCACTGCGGTGGGGGGGCTGCCCCTGGCCCAGGGCCTGCTCTAGGCGAGTTACGGCCTGGCGAATGGGGTCTCGATGGGCCGTGGCTAAATGGCAACTCACCAATACCAGGGCGCGGGCTTCGTCGATATCGAGCTTTTTGCGGCCCTGGCCCTTGCGCAGGGGGCTGGCCTGACGCAGTCGCCAGAGGTTGACGCGATCGCTGAGCAGATCAGACACCCCCAGGCTCTCTGCTGCTGCCAGCATGGCGTCAGACCCTAGACCCGTGAGCGCTTCTAGGGCCAGTAGCACCAGGTCAAGCTGCGCCTTGATGCTGTGCAACTGGCGAGGCGTCGGGGCCTCCTGGGCTGGGGCTGGGTTTTGCTCACTGAGGGAAGACGGTTCCACCGCGACCACCCAAGTTCTAAGGTACGGGATTGGGCTAATTGTGGCACGGGGGTTGCAGTTCTTGAAACGGTTAATGCGCTAGGACGGCTACAGTTCTAGAAACTCGCGGGTGTGTTGCCACAGATCGGCTTCTACATCGACCAGCGCGTGGTCGCTGGGGAGTTCAACCAGGTGTACCCAGGGGCGGCAGGTCGCATAGGCACGGCTGGCTGCAATCGCAATTGTCTCATCGCGGGTGCCGTGGAGAATCAGCGTGGGAATTTTGGCCTGCAAAGCGCCGTCGTCATAGCCTTGGGCATCGGTGATGAAGTCGTAGTGTAAGGGCAGCGTGCGCTGCTCAGTATAGTGGTAAACCGAAAACGTACCCTCGGTACGCCAGGCGTTTAGCTGGTCGGAACCAAGGCGGGGTAGCCACTGGGCCAGGAAGTCAAAGGCAGGGGCCAGCAGCACTAGTTTTTCGATGCGTCCTGCCAGGGGGGGCTGTTGGGCCACCCAAGTAGCGGTCAGGCCCCCCAGGCTGGAGCCAATCAGCACGGTGGAGTCGGGCTGACCCAGAACGAATTCGCTGACTTGCTGAATTTGGCGACTGAGGGTGAGGTGGCTAAAGTCGCCTTGGTTCAGGTCGGGGATAATCAGCTCTAGCCCCAGGGTGGCGAAGCGCGATCGCATGGCCTGAGCTTTGGTTGACTTAGGGCTAGAGGCAAAGCCATGGAGATAGAGGTATTGGGTCACAGCGGGGTTGGCAAGAACGTCTGGGCAAATGGGGCTGAAGGGGTAAACCCCTGACGGTATGATAAGTCGGTTGAATGCATGTACCGGCTGCGACCAGCAACGGTGCATGGCTTCGCGAATGCACCCTACGCACTTCATAGACGCTATGACTTCTTCGTTTCACATTACCCTGTTGCCCGGCGATGGCATTGGCCCTGAGATTATGGCGATGGCGGTGGATGTGCTCAACACCGTGGGGAGCCAGATGGATTTGGCCTTTGAGTTTGAGACGGCGCTGATTGGGGGAGCTGCGATCGACGAAACGGGAGAGCCCCTGCCCGAGGCAACCCTGAAAACCTGCAAAGCAAGCGATGCGGTGCTACTGGCGGCGATCGGCGGCTATAAGTGGGATGGGCTACCCCGCCACCAGCGACCTGAGACTGGATTGCTGGGCCTGCGGGCAGGGCTAGAATTGTTTGCCAATCTACGGCCTGCTACTATTTTGCCCCAGCTGATCGACGCCTCGTCGTTGAAGCGTGAGGTGGTGGAAGGCGTTGACATTATGGTGGTGCGTGAGCTCACGGGGGGCATTTATTTCGGCGCGCCCAAGGGCATTTTTGCCACTGAGACAGGCCAGCAGCGGGGGGTCAACACCATGGCCTACACCGATAGCGAGATTGACCGCATTGGCAAAGTCGCCTTTGAAACCGCCCAAAAGCGCAAGGGGCAGCTGTGCTCGGTGGATAAGGCCAATGTGCTGGAGGTCTCGCAGCTCTGGCGCGATCGCATTACCGCCCTAGCCGCCGACTACCCCGATGTGGCCCTCAGCCACCTCTACGTCGATAACGCTGCCATGCAGCTGATCCGCTGGCCCAAGCAGTTTGACACCATTGTCACCGGCAATCTGTTTGGCGATATTCTCTCCGATGCTGCGGCCATGCTCACCGGCAGCATTGGCATGTTGCCCTCGGCCAGCCTGGGAGCCAGTGGCCCTGGGGTCTACGAACCCGTCCACGGCTCGGCTCCCGACATTGCTGGGCAAGACAAGGCTAACCCGCTGGCTCAGGTGCTGAGCGCCGCGATGATGTTGCGCTACGGCCTCGAGCAGCCCGCCGCCGCTGACCGAATTGAGCAAGCCGTGACAACAGTTTTAGATCAGGGTTATCGAACTAGCGATATCATGGCCGAAAACATGACCCAGGTGGGTTGCAAAGCCATGGGCGAAGCCCTGCTGCGTGCCCTGGCGTAAAGTTCTCTTTAGAAGGCTTTCGAGAGTTTGTCACCCCTGGAAAGATCGATTAGAGTCTGTCTATAAAGCGCACAGGTGAGCCGTGTACGGTCTACAGCAACCCCCTTCTTCGAGCCAGTCAACCCAGCTACCCGCTGCCGGCGCCCTGCCTACGGCGCTCAACCCGGCCCTGCTAAAGTCGGCCCGACAAATTTATCGCACCTACTACGAGGTGCACCCTGACGATGTGCAACGCCCCATCGGCATTGCCATTAGCACCAAAACCCACCGTGGCAAGCTGATTTTTGGCGATAAGCCAGTGCTGTTGCCTAACGAGTGCTTTGTCCCCATTAGCCAGATTGAGCCGGGGTTGCACTAGCGCGATCGCCGTTCTTCCCGATCAAACAAGGCCGCGCTGTCATGTCGCGAGAAGACTTTACTAAGAGTTTTCCAACTAAATATCTATCCGATGTCTCTCCGCGACCGGCCCAGTGGGCCGAGTTCGCGTTCCTAATCGGGATGTTTTTTTAGGTGGAATACTCTTTAGGTGGAATACTCTAAGGGAGTTTAGCGGTGTCCACGGGCACACTGGGTGGGCGTAAAGCGGTACGCCCATGGCTGATTCTCACGGCCCGATTTTGGTTGATCAGCTCCCTGGCAATGGGAGCAACCAGTTGATTTCTAGTATTTCTCTGCCCGCTAGCGGTGGAGAAGAGCTGCGTGGTATCGGTCAAAACCTTCCCCCCTACACCCAGGATCTGCTGCGCCGCATGCGGCTAAAGCTGGCCACAGGCTCCCTAGGGGCAGAGACTTTAGACATATCGGTGGTGATCTGCACCTACAACGGTGAGCATCGTCTACCCGACGTGCTGCGCTGCCTGCTAGCCCAGCTTGGGGGTGCTCACCTGGTCTGGGAAGTGATTGTGGTCGATAATAACAGCACCGATGGCACGGCTCAGGTTGTGGCAGACTTTCGCCGACAGTGGCCCCAGACGGTGCCGTTGCGCTATGCCTTTGAGCCTCGGCAGGGGGCAGGCTATGCTCGGCAGCATGCGATTAAGATTGCCCGCAGCCCTCTGGTCGGATTTTTAGATGACGATAACAATCCATCGCTGGTATGGGTGGCATCGGCTCATCGATTTGGCCAAGCTCATTGTCAAGCTGGAGTATATGGCAGTCGCATTCGAGGCGATTTCGAAATTGACCCGCCGCCTAACTTTGAGCGGATTGGGGCCATGCTGGCGCTGACGGAGCGGGGCGATAAGCCGCTGCTCTACGACGCTAAACGCAAAATCTTGCCCCCGTCTGCGGGCATGGTGGTGCGGCGACAGGCCTGGCTCAGGAGTGTGCCCGAGGTGCTGACCCTGGCCGATAAGATTGGCTTTCGGGCGGCCGGGGAAGATTTAGAGGTGATCCTCCACATGCAGCGTCAGGGCTGGGAGGTGTGGTACAACCCGGCTATGCGAATGCACCACAAAATTCCGAGTAGTCGGTTTGAGCGTCACTATCTGCTGCAGCTGTTTCGCAGCATTGGGCTCAGCCGTCACCGCACCCGTATGCTCAGCGTAGCCCTCTGGCAACGACCCTTGGTCATGCCCATTTATTTGATCAACGACCTACGCAAAATTGTGCGTCACCTGGTTCGATATCGTGGCACCGCTGTGACTGACACGGTGGCCGCCTGTGAGCTCACGCTCTACTTCTACAGCGTGATCAGCCCCTTTTATATGGCGCAGCGATTGTGGCGGCAGCAGTGGCGGCGGGCCAATAGATCGATGGTCGATGGCTGATCGCTGGCGTAAAATTCTATGCCCGCAACTCGGCCAGCAATGCGACAATGTGGCAAATTAGCACCTGCGCCGCCAGCGATGCATCGCCAAGACTACATGGCGTATCCTGGCCGTAGGTCACTGACCTAACCTTGAGAGATAGACCTATGCGTTCTGATTTACAACGGGCCCTCGATAGCCGCCGCGCGCTCAAAATTATTAGTGGCCTGACCAACTACGATCCCCAGCGGGTGGTCGCTGTCGTTACAGCTGCCGACCAGGGCGGTGCCACCTTGGTCGATATTGCCGCTGATGCTGACCTGGTTCGTCTGGCTAAGGCTGCGACCACTCTACCCATCTGCGTATCTGCCGTAGAGGCCGAGGCATTTTTAGCCCCCGTTGCCGCCGGGGCCGATCTGATTGAAATCGGCAACTTTGATGCGTTCTATGCCCAGGGTCGCCGCTTTGAGGCTGCTGAGGTGCTGGAGCTGACCCGCCAGACCCGCGCGTTGCTCCCCGAGATTACCCTATCGGTCACTGTGCCCCACATTTTGGCCCTGGATGAGCAGGTGAGCCTGGCCGAGGCCCTGGTGCAGGCTGGGGCCACTATCATTCAAACCGAGGGCGGCACCTCTAGCCAACCTACCCACCCCGGTACCCTGGGCTTGATTGAGAAGGCTGCTCCTACCCTGGCCGCCGCCCATGCGATCTCTCGGGCTGTGAACGTGCCGGTGCTCTGTGCTTCGGGCCTGTCGGATGTGACCGCTCCCATGGCGATCGCCGCTGGGGCCGCTGGTGTCGGTGTCGGCTCTGCGGTCAACAAGCTAGACAACCCGCTGGCGATGGTGGCTGTAGTGCGCCAACTGGTGGAAAGCTTGCATGCTGCGCCAGTTGGGGTGGCCCGCTAACGGTTAGAACGCTTGGGATAGGGCGATCGCTCCATGCCGATCGAGCGATCGCCCGTTTTTGGTTTGATTCTTGTTGAATTTGGCGGAGCCTGATAGCACCAGCAGCTAGGATAGAGCTATATCCTGCCCGCTGTTGCTCATTGTGTCGTCCAGGACAAGCTGGCTATGGTTCAAGCCCAACCTCGCACTGGCCCTAGGATTACCTGGCCCCCTCTGCCCGACGATTTTAAGCTCATCGACGATCCGGTGGAAAATATTCAACAGCCGCCTCTGGCAGCGGCCCTGACCGATGCCCTGGGAGCTGCTCAGCTCATTCGCCCTGAGATGCTGATAGGCTCAAACTTTGGCCTGGTGGCTGGGGTCGATGGCGATACTGTGGTGAAAGCGCCCGATTGGTTCTACGTGCCCCGGGTGAATCCGGTGCCCGAGGGTGTTGTGCGCCGCAGCTATACCCCTCAGCTAGAAGGCGACGCCGTTGCGATTGTCATGGAGTTTCTCTCCGCCGATGACAATGGCGAGCTCTCTATTCGCAGCATTGTTCCCTATGGCAAGCTCTATTTTTATGAGCAGGTTCTGCAGGTGCCTGTCTACGTCATTTACGAACCCCAGCGAGCTAGGTTAGAGGTGCGAGATTTGCGCGACGGGCACTATGAGCTGCAACCACCCGACGCTGCTGGACGGTTCTGGATTGAACCCCTAGGGCTGTTTTTAGGCGTATGGCGGGGAGAGCGACTCGCGCAAACCGTCAACTGGCTGCGCTGGTGGGATACGCAAGGGAATATGCTGCCGTGGAGCTCTGAACAGGCTGAGACCGAACGCCAGCGGGCCGAAGCCGAGCACCAGCGGGCCGAAGCCGAACACCAGCGGGCTGAGCGTCTAGCGGCATTGCTGCGGGCTCAAGGGATCGATCCTGAGCAGGTGCTTTAAAGGAGTGACGCACCCTCTAGAACGCCGGTACAGAAACCCGGTTTCTCGGCCAGAAGGCCAGTCATGCGGTTAGGGCAGTGACAAAGAGACCGGGTTTTTAGCCATACTGCATCGATGCTCTAGACCGTGCTTTGTACCAGGCTTGAACCCATCCCTACCAACTCAGCCCTATGCCCTTGCGATTGGTAGATGGGCGTCATTCCAGCTGAGCATGCCGCCGCGCAGACTGGCGGCTTCGGTGAGCCCTTGCTTTTTGAGAATGACGGTGGCCTGGGCCGATCGCCGCCCAGATTTGCATACGGTGACGACGGGTTGGGCCGTGGGAATTTCGCCGACGCGATTTTCCAACTCGTTGAGCGGCACGAGTTGAGCGGTGGCGATGTGGCCCAACTCGGCATTGAATTCCTCAGGGCCGCGCACGTCGAGCAGGTGGACTTGCGCCAAATTTTCGGTGACCCACTGGGGATCAATTTCTTTGACTCCGCCGTAGGTGAGGCGCACCGGGCCCCAGTCGGCAATGGTGGGCATGTGGCCGTCTTCGGGTTGGCCGCAGACGCAATTGGCCGGAATCGCAATGTCGATCTTTTTGGGGTGGGGGAGGCCGAGGTTTTCCATGTAGCCGACGAAGTCGGCTTCGTCGGCCTGGCCACCGATGCGGGGATTGTGGGCTTTTTCTTCACGCACGGAGGATGAGGTGCGCCCGTTGTAGTCGTGGGCGGGCCAGATCATGCAGTCATCGGGCAGGGTGAAGATTTGCTCGGTGATGGAGTTGTACATCGTGTGGGCATTGCCCTGCTGAAAGTCGCACCGGCCTGCGCCCCGGATCAGCAGACAGTCGCCGGTAAAGGCCATGGTGTGGTCGTCAAGCACATAGGTAATGCAGCCGTCGGTGTGGCCGGGGGTGGCACGAACTTCGACGGCGCGATCGCCAAATTTCACCCGATCGCCATGGTCGAGCAGGTAGTCGGCTCCACTGACCAGGGCACCGTAGCGGGCCGAGATACCGATCTTTGCCCCGACGGCCTGATGCATAAGCCAGGCTCCAGTGACGTGGTCGGCGTGGCAGTGAGTGTCGAGGGTGGCCACCAGGGTGAGGCCCAATTCTTCGATCAGGGCGCGATCGCGCAGGTGCTGCTCAAATACCGGGTCGATCAGCAGGGCTGCTTTAGAGTTGGGATCAGCCAGCAGGTAGGTGTAGGTAGAGGAATCCGCATCGAAGAGTTGGCGGAAGATAAGGGATTTAGCCACGACACAAAGCTCCAGAAGACTGAAAAGTAGAAAGACGAGAGGCTTCCTTTATTTACTATATAACTAATTAGTTATTTTGTGATTGCCAATAGCCCTCCCCTATCCGTTAGCCCCTGGCCACCCCTACGCCATATCGCGCTACAGGCCAGGGGTGGCCAGGTTGCGGAAGCGGGTAAACTGGGGCTCAAACAATAGTTTGACGGTGCCGGTGGGGCCGTTGCGGTGCTTGGTAATAATAATCTCGGCGATGCCGCGATCGGGGGTGTCGGGGTCGTAATATTCTTCGCGGTAGAGCATCATGATCAGGTCGGCGTCCTGCTCAATTGCGCCCGATTCCCTCAGGTCACTCATCATCGGGCGTTTGTTGGTGCGCGACTCGACGCCACGGCTGAGCTGAGAAAGGGCGATGATCGGCACATTCAGCTCGCGGGCCAGACCTTTGAGCGATCGCGTCATCTTCGACAATTCCTGTACCCGGTTGTCGCCGCCCCCTTCCATCAGCTGGAGGTAGTCGATCAAGATCAGGCCCAAGGCACCGCCCTGCTCAGCCTGAAGACGGCGGGCACGGGAGCGAATTTCGGTCACCGAAATGTTGGGGGTATCGTCAATAAAGATGGGCATCTGAGACAGGGTGCTGATGGCGTGGCCCAGCTTTTCCCACTCGTTTTGGGCAATGCGCCCGGTGCGCAGGCGACTGCTTTCCATTTCGACTTCGCTGGAGAGCAGGCGATAGACCAGCTGCACCTTTGACATCTCCAGGCTGTAGACAGCCACCGGAAGTTTCTGCAATGCCGCGATATTGCGAGCAATATTGAGAACAAAGCTGGTGTTGTGGACACAAATGTCGTTGGCGACAAAGTTATGAGTGTTGGGGATGGTCAGGTCATAGACCTGCTTCATCCCTCGAGGTTCGATGGCCACAATTTCATCCCAATACACGTCACTGGTGGCGATGTGCTGAAGTTCGCTATAGTCGAGGGCCGTGGCCAAAGCAAAGAGGCGATCGCGCGTAGGGGCACGTTTGCCAACATGGATATTGCTGGTACTGGGAAGTCCAGCGCGGGTCGCCAGCGATATCCAAGACTCGTCACCTTTGGCGGTATGAAGGGATTCCCAAATCTCGACTGGAATCAGGTCGCGGTTGGTCTGGTAGCGGCGATTAACCAAAGCGGCTGCCACCCTGGCGATCGCCTCCTCTTTGCCAAAAATACCAATGTCTTGAATAAAGCCCTTAATCGACGGCGCATCGGTGATGTCGAGTTGCCAGGCGGGGCGGCGTCCTTGTAAATACTTGACCTGGCGCAGTCTAAGCTGCGACAGAACGCCAAACCGCAGCAGTAAATGCTGCACCTGGCGCACCAGGATTTCGCTGACGCTGGCAAAGCCCAACTGAACCTGACCGCTGCTCAACTCGGTCGCCCAGCCGTCGGTAGCAAAAAGGCGATTGAGAAACAGTGCCAGCCGCCGCTTCTCTAGCTTAAAAATGACCTCTGGAATCGCCTTTTGGTGGGCCGATTTGCCCCAAACGCCTTGCTCCTGAAGCCAGAGGGTCAGATTGTTGTGGCTCATCCAGCGAATGGTGGCGAGGCCGCCCGGTGCCAAAGACTCTGGGGATACCTGGAGCAGGTGGCAAAGCTGCTCAAAGGCAGCAGGGCTGGGCGCACAGGTGCCCTGCTGCCAGAGGGTCACTAAGCCAGGGGAGACCTCCAGAGCCTGAGCCAACCACCGGGCAGGCTGATCACTGGCCTGAATCAGGCTGCGCAGCCGTTGGCCAAAGGCCTGCCTGGCCTGCTGCACTGCTGCACCATCGGAGGTGACGTAAAATGTCGGTGTACGAGTACCCTGAGACGTTTCTTCCCGCACCTTGACTGCTGGAATTTGGCTAGCAGCAGCGACAAAGTCAGCCTGAATCGCCGAGTTTTCATTAGTGAACTGGGGCGACGTCCCTGTTAAACAGCCATCTCCAAGCAGGTAGGCCAACAGCTTGACCAGATGCTCAGGTAAGGTCTCAGTACCCCAGACGGGGAGCACCCTGGGTACGGCAATTTTTTGGCCAACAGCTAGCTCTGATAGAGGTCGCCAGCCCTGGATAGTCAGATAGGGATGACTGAGGGTGGTTTCAATCGTTCGCCCCGATCGCGTTTTGACCAAAAACACGGGCTTGATGCCATCGTCTACATAGGCGCTGGGCTGGGTCAGACTGAATTTCCAGTCATCCCCCAGGGTCAGCAATGAGGCCGATTGCCGCTGATAGATCTCGCCAATGGTGGCCAGACTGCCATCGGCCAGCATAATCTGAGTGTCTGCGCTCAGGCACTTTCCCATGGACGGTCTAGCCGCGGCAATGATCAGGTCTGAGCGCTGAAACCCCTGGGTCATGGCATCGAGGTCGTAGAAGCCACAGGGGATGCCGGGGAGCACCACCCCTAGCGATCGCTGCTCGATCTCCGAAAAGGTTTCGATCAAAATATCGGAGGTGGCGGTTAGCCCACCCTGGGGGCGCGACTGGGTAATGCCAAACAACCGCTGTTCCGACTGGTCAAGCACGGTTTCGATCGGCAGGGTGGTGTCGTAGCCAAGTTGGGAGATTTCGCCACCGGTTTGAATCAGCAGGCGACGGGTGTATTTATCCATCACCAGGGTGGCGTACTGGTCGATGTTGGCCGCACTGACGGTGCGATCGACCAGCTGGGCCAGGCGCGTTTGGCCGCCGATCTGCTCGAGCTTGCCGTTGTCTTTAAGCCACCCGGCAATGGTCATCAGATCGGCGGGTTGGCCCTTGGCGTGGAGGGCCAGGGCACCTTTGTAGATGTCGCGGTGGGCCCCAATGTAAAAGGCATCGGGGGTGATTATTTCCATCACCCGGCCAATGGCTTCAGGGTCGAGCAAAATACCGCCCAGAATGGCCTCTTCGGCCTCGATGTTTTGGGGCGGTAGGCGATCGCTGACCGCATCAAACTTGAGATTCTGAACCATGGCCCTGCCGGATTGAAGTAGTCTTCATTGTGCGTTAAACCTAGCGTTTGTGGGAGTCTGGGCTGTGGGAGTCTGGGCGCTGGTGGTCGAAGCGGCGATCGTGACCCTACTACGGCGGTTTGGGCCGGGTTAACCGATGAAACCGAGCCACAAAAATTATCCCAGCCGTGGCAACGCCAATAGATTGGCCAATCCACAGTCCGACCCCTCCCCAGCCAGCTATAAATCCCAACAGATAGCCGGTGGTTAGCCCCACCCCCCAAAAGGCCAAGCCGCTCAGCACCATCGGTATGCGCGTATCTTGCAGGCCGTAGAGCGCGCCAGCAGCCACCCGCTGAACGCCATCGGTCAATTCGGCCAGGGCTGCTACCTGCAGCATCGGCATGGCTAGGGCGACGACGTTGGCATTAGCCGGGTCGTCCACATCTATATACAGACCAATAATGGCCCGCCGGAACAATAAAAGGCCTACCGTCGCCAGCAGCATAAAAACAGCGGCGATCGCCATCGCCACATACCCAGCTTGCCTGGCCTGGGCCCTATCCTGCTGACCAACGGCCTGTCCTACCCGCGCCGTCACCGCGTAAGACATCCCCAACGGCACCATAAAGATCAGGTAGATTGTCTGATAAACCGTTTGGTGGGCGGCCAACACCTCGGGGCCAAGCAGCCCCATCAGGAACGTGACGACGACAAACAAACTAAATTCCAGGGCAATGGTAACTGCGATCGCCCCCCCTAGCCCCAGTAGCCGCCTAATTAGCGGCGGATTAACCCGATACCACCCCCGCCAAAAGCGATATTGCTTCAACTGCGGATGCTTGAGAATGTAGAGAAGAAACAGGCCAAACATCAGCCAGTAGCTCAGCCCGCTGGCTAGCCCCAGCCCCCCTAAGCCCAGGGCCGGAAAGCCCCAATTACCAAAGCCCAGGGCATAGTTGCCCGCAATGTTAAATCCTGTACCCACCAGCACAATAGCGATCACCACCTGGGCCTGGGACAGGGCCGAGGCATAGCCCCGCAGTAAGGCAAACCCCAACGCCGGCAATGCGCCCCAGAGGATCCATTTGAAATAGGGAGCGGCGAGGTCGGCCACGAGAGTTGGCTGCCCCAACAGGCGTAGCATCCCATCCAGTTGGCTCAGTACCAGCATCAGTGGCAGACTTAGGGCCAGGGCTAGCCAGAACCCCTGCCTTGCGATCGCCTCCACCTGGGCCTGGTTGCGAGCCCCAAAGGCCTCGGCCACCAGCGGCCCTACTGCCATCACAAAGCCACCTACCACGGCGATTAGAAGCTGAAAGCAAATTGCCGCCAGCCCCCCAGCTGCGAGAGTTTCGGCCCCCAGTCGGCCCATCATCAAGGTGTCGATGAAGCCCACTACGGCCTGAGCTACCTGGGCACCCGCCAGGGGCACCGCCAACGCCAGGAAAGCTTGAATTTCTGCGCCAGTCTGGGCCTGGGATCTTTTCTGTGTACGCATCCAAGATCAAGCCCGATGTGATGAGATATGCGATGTCTCTGTGGAGATTCTGTAGGGGCGCTCAGCCGAGCGCCCCTACAGAGCTATTTCCCTGAAATCAAAGTGATTGAATCGAGACAGCCAAGGCCCATTCCCTACAGCATGGCCAGCCGCGACTTCAGAATCGCCGCCTGGGCTTCAGACTCTGCCAGGGAATCTCGCGCCCCCTGAACCACTTCAGCCGGGGCCTGATCTACAAAACCAGAGTTGTTCAGCCGCCCCGAGAGGGACTTAATTTCGGCCTCTACCTTGGCTAGATCTTTCTCTACCTTAGCCTTGAGCGCGTCCACATCCACTACGCCGGTTAGGGGAATCAGCACCTGTACGGTACCGGTCACCCCTGCAAAGAGCTTTTGGGAGGGCTCCGCAGCTTCTTCTCCAGGGGCCGGGCTGACGGGGCGGCGGTTTGGGGTCGATGGTATCAGGTGCAGATTGCGGGCCTGGGTTTTGGGAACGGCGGTGTTGGGGTCAAAGATTTGGCGTCGCCAGGTTTGGTAGGTCTGGCTGAGCTGCTGGCGATCGCCCCTGGTCAGCAAATTCTGCCGCACAAAGTTAACGGCAACCCAAATCCCCACCAGCTCCATCAGGGTGCCAAACACGGGGGTACTGTCTACTGCGGTCACCAGAGCGCCGCCAAACTTCAGCAAGACTACCGCCGCAAAAATCCACAGCAGGGTAAAGGCTGGGCGGCGAATATCGGCAAAGAATGACCCGGCGTAGTGCAAGGGTTCTTCTAGCAGGGGCAACAGGGTGTGCCAAAAGTCTTGTACCTCGGTCACGACCGAATTGTTGCCGAGCTTCGCTAGCGGATTCGGTGCTTCAGCCTCACTCCCATGGGCCGTGGAAACCGGCTGCTTACCACCCAATATAACCAGGGTGTTAATTTTGCCCAGGTCTTTAATGTAGTCGGCGGTAGCGTGGAGAATATGGCGCTCGTCGGCACTCTCGCTTTCTAGAATGGTCTCAATGCGCAGACCCGGCTTAATACCTGCTTCAGCCCGCAGGTTACGTACCGTGCGCACCGTATTAAATAACAGCGTAAACTGCTGCTCTAGCCCATCATCCACCAGGTCGTTGAAGGCGGTGGGGTAGGGCTGCACTGCCAAGAACTGGTCGTCGCCCACCTGCGTGAGGGTGTGCCACACCTCCTCAGTAATGTGGGGCATAAAGGGATGCAGCAGTTTGAGAATGCCGTCGAGTACAAAAGCCAGAGTTTGTTGGGCCACTCGCTTAGAGGCAGGGTTCTTCCCCTGGAGTCGGGGCTTAACCAACTCGATGTACCAGTCGCAGAAGTCACCCCAAGTAAATTCGTAGAGATCCTTAGCAGCCTCGCCCATGCCGTAGGCATCGAGGTGACTGCGCGCGCTCTGCACCACCCGGTTAAAGCGTGAGAGAATCCAGCGGTCGGCGAGCTCCAGCTGGGTCAGATCGGGTACACCTAGCTCAGCGAGTGACTGGCCACCCAGGTTCATCATCACAAAGCGGGAGGCGTTCCACAGCTTGTTGGTGAAGTTGCGGCTGGCTTCCACCGAAACAGATTCGTCGGTTTTGCGATCGTATTCTAGGCGAATGTCTTGGCCTGCCCCGGTGACTTCGCGAATCAGGGTGTAGCGCAGGGCGTCGGTGCCGTACTTGTTAATCAGCACCAGGGGGTCAATACCGTTGTTAGATGACTTCGACATCTTTTTATTGTTTTCGTCGCGTACCAGTCCGTGGATATAGACCGTCTCGAAGGGCATGGTGTCGGTAAAGTGCCCGGCCATTAGGGTCATGCGGGCCACCCAGAAAAAAATGATGTCGAAGCCGGTGACCAGGGTGGTGGTGGGGTAGTAGGTCTGAAAATCTTTGGCCGACTCGTCGGGCCAGCCCATGGTCGAAAACGGCCATAGCCCTGACGAAAACCAGGTGTCGAGGACGTCGGGGTCGCGTACCAGATCAACCCATTCACCAAATTTTTCGGTGGCTTGGGCGCGAGCGTCTGCCTCGGTAGTGGCTACGAAAAAGGGGGTGTTATCGGTGATCTCGCCACCGGTTTCGCTGACGGCATACCAGGCGGGAATTTGGTGTCCCCACCAGAGCTGGCGCGAGATACACCAATCGCGCAGGTTCACCAGCCAGTCACGGTAGACCTTCGTCCAGCGATCGGGCACGAACGCTGGCTCTTGGCGATTGTCTAGATAATCGAGCGCCCTGTCGGCCAGGGGGCGGATCTTGACGAACCACTGGGTCGAGAGCAGCGGCTCGACGGGCACCTTGCCGCGATCGCTGTAGGGCACCGTGTGGTGGTAGTCCTCGATGCGCACCAAAAACCCTTCCTCATCCAATCGTCGCACCACCGCGCTGCGGGCCTCAAAGCGGTCGAGGCCCGCAAACGGCCCGGCATGCTCGTTCATGGTGCCGTCTTTATTCATGACGGTAATCATGGGCAGATCGTGGCGCTGGCCCATGGCAAAATCGTTGGGGTCGTGGGCGGGGGTGACTTTGACGCAGCCGGTGCCAAACTCTACCTCTACGTACTCATCGGCAATCACCGGAATCTCGCGATTCACGATCGGGAGCATTAGGGTCTTGCCTACCAGAGCCCGGTAGCGATCGTCGTTGGGGTTCACCGCCACCGCTGTATCGCCCAGCATGGTTTCGGGCCGGGTAGTGGCCACTTCTACGTAGCCCGAGCCGTCGGTAAAGGGGTAGCGGAAGTGCCAGAGGTGACCGTCTACCTCCCTCTGCTCAACCTCTAGATCCGACACCGCCGACTGGCTGGCGGGGCACCAGTTGACCAGATAGTTGCCCCGGTAGATCAACCCTTCGTCGTAGAGCCGGGTAAAGGCCGTGAGCACCGCGTGGGACAGGCCTTCATCCAGGGTGAAGCGCTCCCGCGACCAGTCAACAGAGACACCGAGCTTGCGCAGCTGGTTGACGATGGTGCCGCCCGATTCAGCCTTCCATTCCCAGGCGCGCTCCAGATAGCGATCGCGGCCTACATCCTCTTTCTTCAATCCCTCAGCCTGAAACTGCCGATCCAGAATGGTGCTGACAGCAATACTGGCATGGTCGGTGCCAGGTAGCCACAGGGTATTGCGCCCCGCCATCCGCTGGTAGCGCACGACGGTATCAATCAGCGCATTCTCAAAGGCATGCCCCATATGCAGGCTGCCGGTCACGTTCGGCGGCGGAATCACCACGCAAAACGGCTCACCCGGGTGGTCCGGGCTGGCCTTAAAGACCTGCTGATCTTCCCATTTGGCCTGCCATTTGGCCTCGGTTTGGGTGGGGTCATACTGGGCAGAGAGGGCGGGGACAGTGGCCGTCATCACAAAACCTGGAGCGCGGGGACTACGGTGCTGTCAAGCGAGCATCGCAATACAGACAGTGTACCTAGGGAATCTGTCATTTTGATGATCAGTTCCCCCAGGCAGCCAACCAACCGGATCGCCATAGCCGTTTCTATAGATTGGTCGGGTAAAGGAGAGAGTTTTATTTATTGCTCCCTCCCTCCCCTCAGAACCGTACGTACAACTTTCACTGTATACGGCTCAAGCAATCTCAATTGCTTATCGATGGAGTTGAGAGTGGCAGACCAGATGGACGGCCACTAAATTGGAGCTGTGGTTGGTTCCTCCCTGACTGCGCGGTGTTTTGTGGTGGATGTGGACATCCTCTCCATTGAACAGAGATTGGCCACAGTTGGGACATGTCGCGGATTGCTGACGGATGACCCGTT
>NZ_JADEWX010000215.1 GCF_015207395.1 Nodosilinea sp. LEGE 07088 | reverse complement strand
CCCCCCATCTCCCCATCCACTCCCCCATGTCCAACCTCCACCTCATCGACCACCCCCTGATCCAGCACAAACTCACCCTGATGCGGCGGGCCGAAACCAGCACCGCCAAGTTTCGCACCCTGCTGAAGGAAATCAGCCTGCTGATGGCCTACGAAGTGACGCGGGATCTGCCACTGAAGCTAGAGACCATTCAAACCCCCATGGCAACCATGGAGGCCCCGATTTTGGCCCCGGAGAAAAAGCTGGTGGTGGTTTCGATCATGCGGGCGGGCCAGGGCATTCTCGACGGCATTTTAGAACTCATGCCCTCGGCCCGGGTAGGCCACATTGGCCTCTACCGCGATCCCCAGACGCTGCGGGTAATTGAGTACTTTTTTAAGGTGCCGGAGGACTTGAGCGATCGCGATGTACTGGTCGTTGACCCCATGATCGCCACGGGCAATACGGCGGTGGCAGCCCTGTACCCACTGAAGCAGGGCAATCCGCGATCGCTGCGGTTTCTTTGCCTGCTGGCCGCCCCCGAAGGCGTCGCCCACTTTCACAGCGAGCACCCCGATGTACCCCTCTACGCCGCCGCCGTCGACGAAAAGCTCAACGAGCAGGGCTATATTTTGCCGGGGTTAGGAGACGCGGGCGATCGCCTATTTGGCACCAAGTAACGACAGCCCAACGACTCATTCAGCATTAGATGTTCGTGATCCTAGCTTTACCTAAGGTAAGAATGCATCGCTAATGCACCACTTCAGCAGACCTGCTGCTAGCCTTAAGCTTGATAAAAACCTAGCTTTTCACTGGGGATTTTGAGGTAATCTTTTTGTTAAATCCATCAGCAGTTATTATCTAAATCGGTCGGCGTCAGCAATAGACTTTTTCCAATATAAAATTCACGTTATCAGCAAATTAGCCAAGCTAACCTAGAGCCGCCGCCTCAGGAGTAGAGTGCTCTACCCAGCGGCCAAAAAGAGCCTTTGTGTAAAGCTACTTCTCAAGCTATTTATAATTCTTCGTGAAATTTTCGTTACAATCAAAACGACTTCTGGCAAAGGGTTTGCAGCCTTTCTATTCAAAAAATTCATTCCCTGACGCACTAATTTATCTAACTTAACAGTTCTAAACCACTCACTCAGCATGTTGTTCTTAACATTCTTTTAAGGCCATGCAGATGCTCTCTCTGAAAGCGTTTGAGAGTGTCTGGCAGAATTCTTGCATAGAGCGGTGAGGCTTTTTAGGGATGTACTAGGAGCCGTTGCGGGCCCAGTTTCTCCGGTGCAGCGCGTCTAGGCGTCGGCGAGGCGACAGAGTTTTATTCGCAGCCAGTTAAAATGAGGCAATCTCATTGGGAGGGCTGGGTTATAGTTTTAACTCAGCTTTAGTCAGTAAACCTATTCAGGGTTGGGGTTGTTGGGTAGCTGTCTCGAATGACCGAGACCACCTTGTCTAAAGTAAATGGCTTGCCATCGTCCCTAATCGAGACTATGGCGTCATCTGCTTAGGGCCTACGAGCTGCCAGCGAGTTCTTATGTAATCACTACGGTATTAAGGGTTCCTATGGCCAAGCAATCTAGTCGTCTGCCCGAGTCAAACGCCGCGACAGCGGTACCGCTGTCATTGGATACGGCAGATGTAGCGCTCGATACTGAGGCGCAGGTCAGTCAGATTCAGCAGGCGTTGGTGAACAACCTGCACTGGGTACAGGGTAAAGACGAGCGGTTTGCCACTATCCACGACTACTACACGGCCCTGGCCCACAGCGTGCGCAACCAACTGCTAAAAAAGCGCATTCACACCGCCAAGACCTACTCCCAAAAACAGGCCAAAACAGTCTACTACCTGTCGGCAGAATTTTTGATGGGGCGTCAGCTGGGTAACGGGCTGATTAATCTGGGCCTCTACGACACCATGCGCCATGCCCTGGCCGACTGTGGTCTCGACCTCGACGAATTGCTCGAGCGCGAAGCTGAGCCTGGCCTCGGCAACGGGGGGCTAGGTCGCCTGGCGGCCTGCTTTATGGATTCGCTCACCACCCTCAACCTGCCAGCTATCGGCTACGGCATCCGCTACGAATTTGGCATTTTTACCCAGCTCATTCGCAAGGGGCACCAGGTCGAAGCGCCAGACAAATGGCTCAGCTACGGCAACCCCTGGGAAATTGCCCGTCCCGACTACCGGGTCGAGATTAAGTTTGGCGGCCATACCGAGGTCTACAAAGACGGTGACAACGACTACCAGGTGCGGTGGATTCCAGGCCAGACGGTAATTGGCATTCCCCACGATGTACCCGTCCCTGGCTACGGCACCGAGAATGTCAATATCCTGCGGCTATGGAAGGCTGAAGCCGGTGAAGCCTTTGACCTGGAGGCGTTTAATGCCGGAGATTACTTTGGGGCGGTAGCCAAAAAGATGATCTCCGAAAACATCACCAAGGTGCTCTACCCCAACGACGAAACCGAGCAGGGCAAAGAGCTACGCCTACAACAGCAGTATTTCTTTGTGGCTTGCTCGCTGCAAGACATCATTCGGCTGCATCTACGCGACCACAGCGACCTCACCAACCTAGCGGATTGTGCGGCCATTCAGCTCAACGATACCCACCCGGCGATTGGGGTGGCCGAGCTCATGCGGCTGCTGATCGACGATTACCAATTTGAGTGGGACACCGCCTGGCAAATTACCCAGCGGGCCTTTGGCTATACCAACCACACCCTCATGCCCGAGGCCCTAGAGCGCTGGTCAGTTAACCTGTTTGGCAAGTTGCTGCCGCGCCACCTGGAACTAATCTACGAAATCAACCAGCGCTTTTTAGACCAGGTAAAGTTGCGCTACCCCAAAGATCCTGAGCGCCTAGAGCGGCTATCGCTGATTGAAGAAGGCCCCGAGCGGCGAGTGCGCATGGCTAACCTGGCCTGCGTTGGTAGCCATGCCATCAACGGCGTTGCCGCCCTGCACACTGAGTTGCTCAAGCAGGAGGTGCTGCACGATTTTTACGACCTGTGGCCCGATAAGTTCACCAACAAGACCAACGGCATTACCCCCCGTCGCTGGCTGTTGCAGTGCAACCCGCGTCTGGCCCAGCTGATTTCTGAAACCATCGGCGACAACTGGATTACCAACCTCGACCACCTCAGGCAGCTTGAAGCCCACATTGACAACCCAGCGTTTCGTCAGGCATGGCAGGCCATCAAGCAAGAAAACAAGTGGAGCCTGGCCCGCTATATTCACGACACCACCGGCATTGAAGTCAGCCCCAACTCGATGTTTGATGTCCAGATCAAGCGCATCCACGAGTACAAGCGCCAGCTGATGAACGTGCTGCACGTGGTCACCCTGTACAACCGCATGGTGCAAAACCCTGGCGATCATGTGGTGCCCCGCACGGTGATCTTTGGCGGTAAGGCGGCTCCGGGCTACGCCATGGCCAAGCTGGTGGTCAAACTGACCAACGCCGTCGCCGATGTGATCAACAATGACCCCATCGTCGCTGGTCGGCTCAAGGTCGTATTTTTACCCAACTACAATGTTTCCCAGGCCCAGCGGCTGTTTCCGGCCTCTGACCTGTCTGAGCAAATCTCTACGGCTGGCATGGAGGCCTCGGGGACTGGCAACATGAAGTTTGCCCTCAACGGGGCACTCACCATTGGCACCCTCGACGGTGCCAACGTAGAGATCCGCGAAGAGGTCGGGGCCGACAACTTCTTCCTGTTTGGTCTCACCACTGAGCAGGTGGCGGCCTGCAAGGCAGTGGGCCACAACCCCTGGTACTACTACGACACCAACCCCGAGCTGAAGCGCACCCTGGACGTGATCTCATCGGGCCTATTTTCGCCCGAGAATCCCGACCTGTTTTTGCCGATTCTCGACTCGCTGCTGGTGGACGACCCCTACATGGTGATGGCCGACTACGCGGCCTACGTGCAGTGCCAAGAGCATGTCAGCCGCACCTACGAAGACCGCGATCGCTGGGTACGCATGGCCATTCTCAATACGGCTCGCATCGGCAAGTTCTCTGCCGATCGCACCATTGCCGAGTACGCCCGCGATATCTGGAAGGTAAAGCCGGTGCCCGTCGGGAAATAGAGGAGTAGGAGGGTGGATGAGTGGGCGGGTACAAATCCCTCACCCATCCACCCTCTATAGCTCTCCCCGCTTCGGTGGTGTCTTCAGCGCTGCCACCAGCAGGCAAATAATGCCGATGTTGATGCAGACGTCGGCCACGTTAAAGATCGGAAAGCGAATTAGCCGAAAGTCAAAGAAGTCAATGACTTCGCCAAACAACAGGCGATCGATACCATTGCCCAGGGCACCGCTGAGAATCAGCCCGTAGCCCACTTGCTCCCAACGGTTGGGCAGCCGAGTTTTGAGGCCTAAGAGAATCAACCCCAGACTCACCCCCATCGACAGCCACTTGAGCCACTGGCCATTGTTGCTAAACAGACTAAACGCTGCGCCGCTGTTGGTCACGTAGGTAAAGTGAAACACCCCCGGCCACAGGGGCAGCGAGTCGGGGGGGGTGGTCAGCTCAAAGGTCTGGGCCACCCAATACTTAGTCAGCTGATCGAGCACCAGCCCCGCCCCAGCGGCTATCCAAAACCAACGATTGCGCACGCTCATGGGCCTAGTAAAACAACAGCTGCCGCAGCACTAGCGACAGCACCGCTACCGCGCACACAACGATCAGATGACCCGGTAGCGGCAATATGGAATACCCCAATAGCAGCTCCCAGTAGGAGGCCGATACGGTCTGTAACCAGCCTAGCAGGGAAGCTAGAGTCAGGTAAACAATGCCTAGACCGTGAATAATGCCCAGGCCACTGAGGCTGCTCAACGCCAGGTTTTCCAGCTTGGGCGGATATTTAAAGGCCAGGTAGCCACAGACCCACCCGGCGGGCACAAACCCAATCAGATAGCCAAAGCCAGGCTCGCGCACATAGCTGAGGCCACCCCCCTGGGTAAATACCGGAAAATCAAATACTCGAAATAGCGCCAACCCTAGAATCAAATAGGCGATCTGCGACAGCACCGCCGCATTTTTGCCGCCGACGCAGCCCGTGAGCAGCACTGCCCCCACCTGAAAGCTCACGCCCAATGAGAAAATAGCCATCCCCGACTGCCCCCAACTCCAGGGCCCGGTGAGCACAAACGCCTCCATCCAGGTGGCCACAATGGTGAGAACCAACCCGATCAAGGCCCATAGTAGTTCAGAGGGTGCTAGCACCGACGACGTCTTCACCCGTTTGCAGCAGTGGAGAATTCAGACATTCAGAGTAACAGGGTTTGCCACTGTGGACACAGGTGGGGCGAAAGAATTTCCAGATTGTCGAGGCGCTGGGGACAGCGGGGCAGGGGAGTTAGCCAAGGGCTCTAGACTGGCCTGCCTGGCGGTCTAGCCTAGAGGAAAGGTCGTTGAGGTGGGCGGGGCGGAGCTGCGGGCCGCAACGACAGTCAATCGCGGATATTGCCGCGCTGGGCTTTGAGCTGCGATCGCTTAGTTTTACCGTCCAGGCGCTTTTTCTGGGATCCCTTAGAGGGCTTGGTGGGCTTGCGTTTTTTGGGCGTCACGGTGACGCTTTGCACCAGCTCTTTGAGGCGATTGAGCGCATCCTCTTTGTTTTGTTCTTGGGTGCGGTGCTGCTGAGCTTTGATAATCACCACGCCGTCTTTAGTAATGCGGCTGTCGTTGAGGTTGAGCAGGCGCTCTTTGTAGAGGGGCGACAGCGACGACGCACCGATATCAAACCGGAGGTGAATGGCGGTGGCGACTTTGTTCACGTTTTGGCCCCCCGCCCCCTGGGAGCGCACGGCACTCAGCTCAATGTCGCTGAGGGGGATGGCGGTACGTTTGGTGATCTGCAGCATAGGGCTAGTTTATCGTTTTGGGCACAGCAGGTGCTGCGATCGCTGATGACCACAGCTGCATGGTCAAACGCCCTTACCCGTCGATAGCTGGCGCTGAAAGAACTCGGCCACCGTCTGGGCCACCGCTGCACCACTCTTATCCAGCAGCATCACGTGGCCCGAACCGTCAAACCAGGCCGTCTCTATCGGTACCGGAATTTGCGCTTGCATCAAGGGCAGCACCACCGGCAGCACGGTCAAATCGTTGTGGGAATGGATGCCCAGCACTGGGCAGCTAATCTTAGGTAGCCCGCTGCGGGCATAGCGACTGAGCTGCCAGAGGGTTCTCAGTGCATGGGAATGATGAAAGTCATAGCAAGGGATATAAAACGGATCCTTAGGCACGGCGGGTAGGGTAAAGCTCGCCCAGCTCAGCAGGGGAATCAAGATTTCGCCCTGGGGCGGCAGGCGCAGGGCTGGGGCTACCGCCACACAGCAATCGACTAAGCTTTCAGCCGCCATCCTCAGGGCGATCGCGCCGCCCATCGAAAACCCCAACAGCCCCACCCGAGCGTAGCGCTGCCTGGCTTTGGAAATCTCTTCCCGCACCGCCGCCAGCATCCCAGCTGGGGTAATGCGGGCAAATTCGCGCTTCTGTTCTTCGCGATGTTGGTACCCATGCCCCGGCAGGAGTGGCGCGACGGCAGCGATGCCTAGTTTTGCGATCGCCCGAGCGGCAGGTGCCACTTCATAGGGGGTGCCGGTAAACCCATGCACACAGACAACTACCGCGTTGCCATCACTATTGGGTTGCAGATACAGCGGTTGGGCATCAGGCATCAGCCGAGGTTCGGCCTCTGCGGGGATGGGGGCAAAGCCTGAAAAGTATGGCTGGGGTTGCATACTCTCACGAATATTGCGGATTCCATGATTGTGAATCAACGGTAGCCACAATCAAATTTAGCTACAGAAAAAGAAAGCTATGTTCTAACCTACAGTAGGTTCCGAAGGCGTTCTCTAAACGGCAACGCGGGGCGAGTCGACTGCACGGGTGAAGATATATCGGGGGCCATCCAGCGGCAGGTGTTGCAGTCCATGCAGGCGCTATCGACGTAGATGTCGCCGTCTACGGTTTGCGATCGCGGGTGGCATCTAGGCATCACCCGCGATCGCATTTGGCCTAAGCAGCCATGTCGTCCGCTTTGGGGCGGCGGCGGCGCAGGGCTTTGAAGCGTTCGCCCAGCTGGTCGGCCACGCTTTTGAGACCGGGGGAGCGGCGGGCGGCAGTTTTGACGTAGTCGTAGACGAGCAGGCTACCGCTCATCGATTCGCTGCCGACGGCGAGCAGGGTATCATCGACTGTTTCGGTGAGCTGCTCTAGCAGGCCCAGCACTTCGGTCAGGTCTACGGTGAGCTGGTAGTCGCGGGCAAATTCGGCGATGTCGAAGTCATTGGGTTCAACATTCCCGATGGAGAGGGGTAGAGACGTTGGTGTGGCGCAGGGGGTGAGAGATTCAGCCGTTTGGCGGAGGGGGCAACTGAATTGATACAGCCTTTACCTGTTTTATAGGTTGGATGCTTTGCCCTGAAGGGTCGAGATGTTGGGCACTACAGGTGTAGAGAGCTACCCGTTTGGCAGATTTTTGGGTAAGTCAGGGTAGAGTCCTTGAGATGCTAGAGCTTGACGCAACTGCAGTCGGCTAGACTCATTCATTTTTAGCAAAAAGAGGGTAGTTCGTCCTGTGGCGGTTAAGCCTTGAATGAGTCCCCCTTCTAGCTGGAAATGTTCTGACCAGGCTTGGGTGCGTGGGTTGAAGAGGGGTGTAATCTCGCCCATGAGGGGATCGAGGCTGGTGAGGTCTGAGCCTTTGTGTCGGTTACAGGGTAACCAGGCCAGTACGAGGTTTTCTGGGGTGGTTTGCCCGCCATGTTTGAGAGCGATCGCATGATCAACCTCGTGGCTGTAGATGGAGAAGGTCTGGTGAATGCGGCAATATTCGCAGGCCCCTAATGCCCTTTGGGTAACGAGTTGGCGAAGGGCTACCGAAATGTAGTCGGTCATGGGCAGGGCTAGTTTTGGGGAGCGGCGTTGAGGGTGGTGTAGGCGCGAACCTTCAACAGGCCCATTAAGGTATCCAATTGCTCATAAAGGTCTATCTCAGCAGATTCGGCTGGGCTGAGAGTGGTCTCACGATTCTTTTGTAGCAGGGTTTGCAGGCGGTTTTGAGAGGTTTCGGATACTTTGAAGCCGATGATTTGCTCTGAGGTGGGTTGACTGATGAGAAAGTCGAGAATTTCTTGGTAGGTGATGGAAGTGTTGGGCAGGTTGGGGGTTGTTGTGCTTTGCTCGCTGGGGGGTTGCCCGAGCAGGGTAGTGGCAATGAGCCGGGTAAAGAGACTAGAAAATTGGCTTTGGTAGGGGGCAAGCCGTTGGGCGAGGTCATCGGGAATGTTGATCGTGATTTGTGCCATAGGGGTTAAGCGTAGAAGATTTGGTTCGATCATAACCACAGCCAACGGATGGCATAGGCATCAAGGGCAAAATAGGGAGACTGATCAGAATTTTGTGTAAGCGGTCTAGAATCCCAATAACTCAGGAGACCGCATCATGGTACGCAAGAAGAAAGAACCAAACCGCATCGATGACATGCTGGATGATCTCTTGGCGGACTGCCAGGGGCCCGAGGATATTCTGGGGGAGTCCGGCTTACTCAAACAGCTGAGTGCGCGCCTGGTTGAGCGTGCGCTAGCCGGAGAACTCAACCACCACCTGTGATCTTGACTCAAGAAAGTGGACAGGTACTTTAAGCTACGTTCAGGCCCTCTAGAGAGAGCCAGTAGTTGTCTTCAAACTGCACTGGGGACAGATATCCAAGAGTTGAGTGCAACCGTTGTCGGTT
>NZ_JADEWX010000214.1 GCF_015207395.1 Nodosilinea sp. LEGE 07088 | reverse complement strand
GGGGGAGAGGGCTACTATTGGGGTTTGAGCGATTGCAGGGGATAAAGCAGGTTGAGTTCCCTAGCTCCTGAGGCTTCCTAGCTCCCGTGCGTTTGTTAGATCTGCAAAACTACCTGCCCTCTGGCTTAGGCGGTGGGCTGGAGCTCGGGCAGGGGGCGATCGCGGGTTGCGATCGGCGATATGCCTCGGTAGGCATCGACCAGGAGCTGCTTCAGATCGCTGATCAGCGGGTAGCGGGGATTGGCCACCGTGCACTGGTCGTCGAAGGCCTGGTCGGCGACCAGATCGAGTTTGGCGAAGAAGTCTTCTTCGGTGCCCGACATGGCATCGCGGATGGACACCGGAATGTCGAGCTGTTGCTTCAGGTCTTCGACGGCGGCGATCAGGGCATTGACCCGCTCCGCTTCGGTCTGGCCCCCCAGGCCTAAAACTTCGGCAATGCGGGCATAGCGGGCATTGGCCTCGGGGTACTTGTACTGGGAGAAGGTGGCCTGCTTAAAGGGAGCATCGGTGGCGTTGTAGCGAATCACGTGGGAGATCATCAGGGCATTGGCCAGACCGTGGGGAATGTGGAAGGTGCCGCCCAGCTGGTGGGCCATGGAGTGACAGATGCCGAGGAAGCTATTGGCAAAGGCCATACCGGCGATCGCCGCCGCGTAGTGCACCTTCTCTCGGGCCTCGGGGTCGCTGGCCCCCTGGTGGTAGGCCCGGGGCAGATAGTCAAACAGCAGCTGAATCGCCTCCAGAGCTAATCCGCTGGTAAAGTCAGAGGCCATCACCGAGACGTAGGCTTCGAGGGCGTGGGTGAGGGCATCGATGCCGCCGTAGGCGGTGAGCCGCTTGGGCAGATGCATCACCAGGGCCGGATCGACGATCGCCATGGTGGGGGTGAGGGCATAGTCGGCCAGGGGATACTTGATGCCGACCCGGTGGTCGGTCACCACCGCGAAGGGGGTGACCTCGGAGCCGGTGCCCGAGGTAGTGGGAATCGCCACCATGATTGCCTTTTCACCCAGGGGTGGCAGCTGGTAAACCCGCTTGCGAATATCCATAAACCGCATCGCCAGCCCCTCAAACTCGATTTCGGGGTGCTCATACATCAGCCACATCACCTTGGCGGCATCCATGGGCGACCCGCCGCCGATGGCGATGATCACATCGGGCTGAAACGAGTTCATCATCGCCAGGCCCCGCTGCACCGTTTCGAGGGAGGGGTCGGGCTCCACGTCGTAGAAGATGTCGTAGGCCAGGCCCACCTGCTTGAGGGCCGCCTCCAGGCTGGCGGTCATGCCCAGGTCGTAGAGGGGGCGATCGGTGACCACAAAGGCGCGCCTTTTCCCGGCTAAATCCTGGATTGCTACGGGCAGTGAACCCGCCTTGAAATACACCTTGGGCGGCACCCGGAACCACAGCATGTTTTCCCGCCGTTCGGCCACGGTCTTGATGTTGAGCAAATGCACCGGCTCGACGTTCTCGCTGATCGAGTTGCCGCCCCAGCTGCCACAGCCCAGGGTCAGCGACGGGTCGAGCCGGAAGTTGTAGAGGTCGCCGATCGCCCCCTGGGAGGAGGGCGTGTTGATCAGCACCCGCGCGGTTTCAACGCTGTCTTCAAAGTTGCGAATGTGTTCGCTGTTGGCCGGGTCGGTGTAGAGCACCGCCGTGTGGCCGCGACCGCCAAAGCGCACCAGCTGCTGGGCTTTGCTGACGGCATCGGCAAAGTCGGTGGCCCGGTACATGGCCAGCACCGGTGACAGCTTTTCGTGGGCAAAGGGCTCATTGACGTCGATATCCGAGACTTCGCCGATCAGCACGCGGGCGTCTGCGGGAACGCTGATCCCCGCCAGCTGGGCAATATTGGCCACCGACTGCCCAACGATGGCGGCATTGAGGCGACCGTTGACGATCAGTTGATGGCCCACTGCGGCGCGATCGCCTTCGTCCAGAAAATGGGCCCCCCGCAGGGCAAATTCCTGGCGCACCGCTTCGTAAATCTGATCGAGCACGATCACCGACTGCTCACTGGCGCAGATCATGCCGTTGTCAAAGGTCTTGCTGAGCAAAATCGAAGACACCGCCACCCGAATATCTGCCGAGTCGTCAATCAGCGCCGGGGTATTGCCCGCCCCCACCCCCAGGGAAGGGTGCCCCGACGAGTAGGCGGCCTTCACCATCGAAGGGCCGCCCGTCGCCAGGATCAGGTTAATGCTGGGATGCTGCATCAGCACCTGGGACAGCTCTACGGTGGGTTCATCGATCCAGCCGATGATGTCGGGCGGGGCTCCTGCTGCCACCGCTGCCTCCAGTACCACTCGCGCCGCCTGAATGGTGCAGCGCTTGGCGCGCGGGTGGGGCGAAAAGATGATGGCGTTGCGGGTCTTGAGGGCAATCAGCGCCTTGAAAATTGCGGTCGAGGTTGGGTTTGTCGTCGGCACGATCCCCGCCAAGATGCCGACGGGCTCAGCAATCCGCTGAATACCAAAGGAACTGTCCTCTTCGATCACCCCGCAAGTCTTTTCTCCCTTGTATTTGTTATAGATAATCTCAGAGGCGAAGTGATTTTTAATCACCTTGTCTTCGACCACGCCCATGCCTGTTTCTTCAACGGCCATTTTGGCCAGGGGAATGCGCGCGGTGTTGGCGGCGAGGGCCGATTTTTTAAAGATTTCATCCACTTTTCCCTGGGGAAAAGCCGCATATTGCTCCTGGGCCAGGGCCACTCTTTGGATAAGTTCTTCCAGGGCTGGAACGGTGGCGATCACCATGGCGCAACTCCTCAATAAAGACTATAGAAAAACTAACGGCGCTGAGATAACAGCCAACCTACATGTAAGCCAGAGAAATCCGCTCATTGTGGCCTACACAGGCAAGAATACTGGGATCACCAAGGAAAATTTCTACGGCTACTCTTGCCGCTATCTATCTCTGCAGCCTTTCTGCAGCTTTGGCAACCATCATCATAACCAATCCATAGATCAACGAAAAACACTGTGTTCAGAGGGGAACAGGTACCGTAGCGATGAGTAAATGTGCTTATCCTGCTCTCTCTTCGTAGTCTAGCGCTGCCACCGGGCCGCATCACCCTGGTTTAACAAAAATAAATACCTTGAGGATCAATATTCTCTGTTTAGTAAAAATCACTACGTTGGTTCGATTGAAAGCGTGATCGGCATGACATTTTGTTGGCCCTAAAACAATCAACTGATTGTTTTTTGGGGTTTGGTATAGACCCTGACATCCCTTTTTGAGGGGCGTGAATATTCTGAAAAGAATATAAAAACTATGGGAAGAATAAAACCCTTGGCTTCAAGTTTGAACTAGAACAACTTAATGCTTGCCGTAGGGTCGCTCAACGGCTTGCTTTCGAATTTAAGAAATTTTGGGTTCCGAGTCGGTTCCCGAACGCTTTGTGAATCGCGACATTACGCCTAGCCTTAAACCGGGCTTAGAAAAACGCCGATACAACAGGGGTCACTATGGTTCAGCTTCAATCGCCCACGCCAGCGCTCACCCCCGATCCGGCCTACGACATTTTGGGGTCAGAGCACCAACCCCTGGGGGCCATCTTTAACCCGGCTACGGTGGCCGTCGTCGGGGCCAGCGATCGCCCTGGCAGCGTCGGCCGCACCCTGCTGTGGAATCTAATCAGC
This sequence comes from Nodosilinea sp. LEGE 07088, assembly GCF_015207395.1. GTDB lineage: Bacteria > Cyanobacteriota > Cyanobacteriia > Phormidesmidales > Phormidesmidaceae > Nodosilinea. The sequence goes on along the minus strand of NZ_JADEWX010000214.1, from coordinate 5,149 downwards.
CATCCCTTCGGCGGCACCGTGTTTCCGATCAATCCCAAGCGCAGCAGCGTCCTGGGGATCAAGGCCTATGCCTCGCTCAGCGCGGTGCCCGAACCCATCGACCTGGCCATCATTGCCACCCCGGCCCCCACCGTGCCCGAGATTATTCGCCAGTGCATTGAGGCGGGGGTCAAGGGGGCGATCGTGGTGTCTGCCGGGTTCAAAGAGATTGGCGCGCCGGGCATCGCCCTAGAGCAAGACATCCTCGACCAGTTGCGCCACAGCTCCCTACGGCTGATCGGCCCCAACTGTCTGGGGGTGATGAACCCTCGCCTGGGGCTCAACGCCACCTTCTCGGGCACCATGGCCAACCCCGGCCATGTCGCCTTCATTAGCCAGAGCGGGGCGATCTGCACCGCCGTTTTAGACTGGAGCACCCGCGAAAACGTGGGGTTTAGCGCCTTTATCTCCATCGGCTCCATGCTGGATGTCAACTGGGGCGACCTGATCGACTATCTGGGCGACGATCCCCAGACCCACAGCATCGTGATCTACATGGAAACGATTGGCAATGCGCGATCGTTTCTCTCGGCGGCGCGGGAGGTGGCGCTGACCAAACCCATCATTGTGATCAAAGCCGGGCGCACCGAAGCCGCCGCCAAGGCTGCCGCCTCCCACACCGGGTCTTTGGCGGGCAGCGATGCCGTGCTCGACGCCGCGTTTCAGCGCTGCGGCGTTTTGCGGGTAGACTCGATCGCCGAACTGTTTGACGTGGCCGAAGTGCTGGCCAAGCAAAACCCCCTGCCCAAAGGTCCCAAGCTCACAATTATCACCAATGCGGGCGGCCCGGGTGTGCTCACCACCGATGCCCTGATTAAGTCTGGCGGTCAGCTGGCGACCCTCAGCGCCGCCACCCTGGAAAGTCTCGATCAGATTTTGCCGACCCACTGGAGTCGCGGCAACCCGATCGATATTTTGGGCGACGCCGATCCCGAGCGATACATGCAAACCCTCGAGATTGCCGCCCAGGATGCGGATGGTGACGGGCTGCTGGTAATCTTGACGCCCCAGGCCATGACCGACCCCACCCGTACGGCGGAGCAGCTCAAGACCTGCGCTCAAACCCTCAGCAAACCCGTTCTGGCCAGCTGGATGGGCGGGGCTGACGTGATGGCCGGGGAGGCGATTTTGAATCAGGCCAGCATTCCCACCTACCCCTACCCCGATGCGGCGGCTCACCTGTTTAACTTCATGTGGCGCTATAGCTACAACCTCAAGGCGCTCTACGAGACCCCCACCCTGGCCAGCGACGGGCGAGAAAATGGGGCCGACCCGGCTCAGGTTGCGCCCCTGCTGCGATCGGTGCATAACCAGGGGCGATCGCTCCTCACCGAGCAAGAATCTAAGCAGGTTTTGGCGGCCTACGGTATTCCGGTAGTGCAGACCCTCAAGGCGACCAGCGAAGCCGAAGCCATGGCCCACGCCGATCGCATCGGCTACCCGGTGGTGCTCAAGCTGTTGTCAGAAACGATTACCCACAAAACCGATATTGGCGGGGTAAAACTCAATCTTCCCAACGCCCTAGCGGTGCGGCAGGCCTACCAGGAGATTGAGCAATCGGTCACCGCCAAAGCCGGGCCCGAGGCCTTTGACGGGGTGACGGTGCAGCCTATGATCAACCGCGACGAGAGCTACGAGCTGATTTTAGGCAGCAGTCTCGACATTCAGTTTGGCCCGGTGCTGCTGTTTGGGGCCGGGGGGCAGATGGTCGAGGTCATGCGTGACAGCGCTGTCGCCCTGCCGCCGCTGACGACTACCCTGGCCCGGCGACTGATCGAGCACACTCAGATTGCCATGGCGCTCCGGGGGGTGCGCGGTCGGGCCGCCGTTGACCTCGACCAGCTCGAACAGATTTTGGTGCGCTTTAGTCAGCTGGTGGTTGAACATCCTCAAATCAAAGAGATTGACATCAACCCGCTGCTAGCTTCCCCCGCCGATGCCCCGGTGTCTCAGACCCTGCAAGCGCTGGATGCCCGGATCGTGCTCCACGATGCCGAGGTGGATCTCTCCCAGATTCCCAAGCCCGCGATTCGGCCCTATCCGAGCCAGTATGTCGCCGACTGGGCGCTGAAAGACGGTCGCCCGGTGAAAATTCGGCCCATTGGCCCCGAAGACGAACCCCTGATCATTCAGTTTCACCAAACCCTGTCCGAGGAAAGCGTCTATCTCCGCTATTTCCACATGATGAAGCTGAGCCAGCGCACCGCCCACGAGCGCTTAACCCGGATCTGCTTCATCGACTACGATCGCCAAATTGCCCTGGTCGTCGATTACCAAAACCCCGACACCGGCCAGCGCGAGATTTTGGGAGTCGGGCGGCTGACCAGGCTCAACGGCACCAGCGAGGCCGAATTTGCTATGCTGGTCGCCGACTCGACCCAGCGCCTCGGGGTCGGCACCGAACTGCTGCTGCGATTGATTCACGTTGCTCAAAGCGAATCTATCAGCCGCATTACCGCTGAGATTTTGCTAGAGAACCGCGCCATGCAGCACGTCTGCAAGAAAGCTGGCTTTGAGCTGCACCCCATCGGCAATGGCTTAGTCAAGGCCGAACGGGCGATCGCCTAGACTTCAAAGGATGCTGGGTCATAGCTCGGCAATTCAGGGCAGTCCTAGGGTATCTCTGCCCAAAATAGAGGATAAGGTCTGGCAGTGATGACCATCACAACCTACCCCAAGCTTAATAGCCATAGCGATAACGACGCCAACACCTAGACGAAGGTGTTGGCGATGATTGAGAACTGCTTGATCTTGCAGTGGCGTGCTGGTGTACTTGCTGGGACTGAATCTGAGCAGTCGTTGCGTCTAGGCGGGCATGGCGCAATAGTCCACAGACAAAATCCTGATTAAGTTTGTCCAGGTTAGACTTTCTAAAATTGCAGTGGCTGTGTCAACCTCATGAATGTTCCATAGGTTCCAAACAACCATGAGCCAATCCACCGGGCGCTATCTGATTAATATCGAGAGCATCCCCAGGGTGGCAACTGCATCGACCGGTGCGGATGCGGCCAACTCCTTGCCAGAGTTTCTGGCCTATTTTGTCGGCAGCACCGCCCCCAACAATGTCGAGGACGCCGTTAGCCCGGTTGCTGACCCAACCCCTACGATCGCTGAAATCGCCCAATTCCTCCACCGCCAGGCCCAGCCAGAAATATTGTTTGCGGTCCATGGCTACAATACCGCCCTCGGCAACTTTGCCACAGATGCAAACCAGCAACCCCAGGGCGACGGCGTCAAAGGGTGGTATCAGGATATTTGCAACGACATCGCCCAAAACTACGACCAAAAATCTGAGGGGCTGATGATGATCGGCTACCGCTGGCCCTCTGAACGGATTAACGGCCACGGCAACGATACCCTCAAAAGCAAGCTGAGCTATGCCCGTCGATCGCTACCCGTCATCCTGAAGGTAATTGTAATTGTGGCGTTTGCGGTTTTGGTCGGGCTGACCCTGGTGGCGCTGTTCACGCCCCTGCCCGGCACCGTCGCCTTTGGCATTGGGGGTGTCCTGCTGTTGCTGATGGCGACGATCGCAATTTCCGTGGTGCTGACCCTCTTTCTGCTGCGGATTGTGGGTTACTTTCGAGACTCGTACCGGGCCAACAACTTTGGGGTGCCCGACCTGGTCGAACTGATTCGCCAGCTCGACAAAGCCGTTGTTGAGGCCGACCCCGCTGCCGATTGGTCAGAGCGGCCCCGCATCAAGCTATCGTTCATTGGCCATAGCATGGGCAGTTTTGTGGTCACCGACACGGTGCGCATTTTGTCAGACGTGTTTGACCGGAGCTCGATCGGGCAGACCAGCCTGGGAGCCGACAAAGCCAAGTCCCCCTCGCCCAATATTGGCAACGTCTTTTCGCTGGGGCGGCTGGTGCTGGTGGCCCCCGACATTCCAGCAGAAACGATTATTTCGAGCCGGGCCAACTTTCTCAGCTCGTCGCTGCGACGGTTTGAGGAGACTTATCTATTTAGCAACGAGGGCGATATGGCTCTGAAGCTCGCCTCTACCGCCGCCAACTACGCCAGTTTCCCCACCCGCACCCGCGAGGGCGGCTACCGGCTGGGAAATGTGGTAGTCAGGTTGCCAGACCCTAAAGCACCTAATACCTATGGGATTGTCAACCTCGACCCCAGCAGTGGCGATCTATTGGATGTGCAGCCGCGATCGCCCATTACCTCCAATGCTAGGCCCCAGAGCGTCACCCCTACGGCTCAAGTCACTACCCTAGAGGCTGCGGGAAAAACCCTGACGGTGACAGTGTCGTCGTATCTAAAGTACCTGTACACCCTGCAACGTACCTCGCTGCTCGATCGCCAGCTAGAGCTGCTTGACGCCAACCAAAAGCCGATCGCAGAGCTGTTTACCGTCTTTGACTGTACCGACTACCGCGAGGCGCTGCCCGGCCATGGGCAGGTGGGGCTATTGAGCCATGCCCTAGGCAAGCGATCGCTGAACTTGATCGACTACGTCAGGCTCAGCATTGATTTTTTCCGAGGTAAAATCGACACCCACGGCGGCTATTTTGCCGAAGCCGTCACTGGGGTAGACCCCACTCGGCCCGAGGCGCGGCTGACGAAGCAGTTGATCTACGGTCTGGCCTGTCTGGGCTTTCAGCCGCTGTTGGTGGCGGTAACAGACTGCCCCGAGTTCGAGACTCAGCCACCCGCCACCCGCAAGCAGGTCCTACAGCAATTTTCAAGGCTGTGCCAGGGCCAAGGCATTCAGGTGCTGCTGGCAGCAGAGCGATATAATCAGGCCATTCTCGGGATTGCAGAGCGCGATCGCACTGGCTACTAATTGCAAGAGCAACCCCCAGGCTCAGTCACCTATTCTGGATGATTGCCGCCCGTTTGCCCTGGCCCCTATGGCCGGCTTCCTTTGGCTACTCTACTGAGCTGCTAAGCAAAAAAAAGAGGTGCTTCAGCACCTCTTAACGGTTGTAATTACCGGTAGCAATCTACAGCGCGTTACCGCGAGGTAGAACCTCTTCGGGGAATACAAACTTCTCATGGGGCTGGTCGGTCGGGGCCATCCAGGCCCGAATGCCTTCATTCAACAAGATGTTCTTGGTGTAGAAGGTCTCAAACTCAGGGTCTTCTGCCGCCCGAA
>NZ_JADEWX010000213.1 GCF_015207395.1 Nodosilinea sp. LEGE 07088 | reverse complement strand
CTGGGGCCGGGCTCGGGCGGGGCGCCGGGGTCACCAGCGGGCGATCCATTGGAGGAGCGGGCGATACCGTGGGCGCAAGGGGCACTGCTGCTGCTGGAGCCGTCTGGGCCGCCATCGGTGTCTCGATCGCTGTTTGTGCCTCTACCTTAGCCGCGTCAGCCCCAGTCTCCATGGTGGATGGGTCAAGGGGCGGCAGGTCGGGCGGCGGATCTACCAGCTGAATCGGCAGCGGTGCCATTTCGCCCTCGGGCAACGCAGGGGTTTGAATCGCTAACGTGCGCACTAGCCCCAGGGCCAACCCGTGGACTAAAACCGAGGCCACCGCCGCCGTGGGCCAGAGCAGTTTAGGATCGCGCTGACGAGCAAAGGTAGTGAGAAATGAAGCGGTAGCCATCGCTAGAGAGTCCTTTGCCCAAGCAAACTACACAGTGCTGCTAGCATCCAGACAACAGCACCTAAACTAACGAGATCATGCGATCGCGCCAGCACACACACACCTTTTTTTAGATCCTACTCCCTGACCAGGGGCAGGGGGGTATATTGACTGCTAAGGCGATTGGCCAAACATTCGGGCTGAGTGTTAGGCACTCGCTTCGCTAACGCCAACGCTAGCATCCATTGCGTTTGCCCCAGAGGCTCATGTTACAGGCCGACCCCAATCTGCCCTCCCTGCCCGCCACGGCAGCCAGCCAACCGACCATTCGCATGGCCAGTCTGGGCGATCTCGATCGGTTGACCCATGTGCTGACCGCCAGCTTTTACAGCGGTGACGGCTGGCGGCAGTGGGTATATCCCTTTGTTCGCCTGGGCATTTACGAAGATCTTAAACAGCGGCTCAAGGCTCAGTCTCCCCGCTATGTCTGCCTGGCTGCGCTGCCGCTGCCCCCAGCCCATCAACCGCTAGACGATGCGATCGCAGGCACCGCTGAAGCCTCCCTGCGCCAGCCTTGGCCCTGGCAGGGCGATCGCCATGTCTACATTTCTAACCTGGCCGTAGAGGCAGCCTACCGACGGCAAGGCATTGCCCGCCGCTTGCTCCAGTCCTGCGAGCAGGTGGCCCTCCAGTGGTGCGTCCACGAGCTCCGCCTCCACGTGATGGAAGATAACTATGCTGCTCGGGAGCTATACCGAAAATTTGGGTTTTCTACCGTCCAGGCAGAAGATTCCCCCGCCTCATGGCTGGGGCTACAGGCCCGTCGACTGTTGTTGCACAAACAACTTTCGCCGCTGCGGCCACCACAGTAGCCGACCCTAGCCCGGACAACTTCACAAAAACCTCAAACTACGGAGAAAGAAATTTACCTCTGCTTTAACTCAGCTAAATACTTGCTGAGGGGTCTGGCAGGTCTTTACTCTAAAATAAGAATTTGAGAAGTTAGGCATGAATAACCATCCAAAGCTGGTCCACACCGCAGCTAATTGAGCTAATCAGTCTATTGTCGCTACTGTGTGACGGGGATGATCTCCAACTTTGAGCAAAATATCGCCGGGCCAGGCTACGGAGGGAAAACCTCCGATGGTTTTGCTGGCCCTCAGTCGCTCCGTTCGCGTGCCGTTTATTCTGCTAGCCAACTGTCAAATCCTTTCTTTGAGTCAAGCCTATTGACGTCAGACGATGACGATATTTTGGCGAAGATTCGCAGTGGCAAGCTGTGGACGGTTAATAGTCGCCGCCGCAATGGTTTGATCATTCATAAAGAGTTTTATACCGAGTTTGCAGGGCCCGGTGCGGCGGTAGGCGGCGGCTTAGATAATGACTGCCGAGCCGTTATTCCCCTGGGCAGTCTATCGCTCATTTCACCTGAGTCAGCAGCAGCTCAGCAGAAGGCGCTCAAGATTCGCCTGCAGTGGGTGCGGCTGACCCAAAATTTTACCGACAAGCCAGTGCCTATCGATCGGGCTCAGCTCATTCTCGAACAGTTTAAGAGTTACTTTGACCAGAGCATTGTCGATCAGGTACCCGACGAGGCGTTTGCCCTGCTGGTGGGGGTACTGCCCTACACCGTGCAGCGGGCCAGACATCTAGTCTAGGTACCCCCTCTCAGAGCTGTTTTAGGTGGGTCAGGGTGCGGGCATTTTCTACCGGGGTGCCCACGGTAATTCTCAAGCCGCCGCCCGTATGACGGATCAGCGTACCCTGGGTGCGCAGCTGATGAAACCATCGCTTTAGTTCGGTTTCTAGGGGCTGACCGGGCTGTGAGGGGGGTCTGCCGTAGAGAAAGTTGGCGGCACTGGGCCACAGGCTGAGGCGGGTCTGCTGGGCGATCGCCGCCGCTAGCACCTGCCGCTGCTGCTGCATCTCGGGTATCACGGCCAGCAGCTCATGGCGGTGAGCAAGGGCGAGCTGAGCCGCCGCCTGGGTCAGGCTGGGCAAGTTGTAGGGTAAACGCACTTTCTCTAGGGCCTGGATCAAGGCTGGGTTAGCCACGGCGTAACCGACTCGATAGGCGGCCAGGCGAAAGGCTTTAGAAAAGGTGCGCATGACGACCCAGTTGGGGCGGCTCAGGACGGCGGCCACCGTTGTCTGCTGACTAAACTCAAAGTAGGCTTCGTCCACCACCACCAAAATCTCTGGGGGTAGTTGTTCTAGCCAGGCTAGTTCGGCGGCAGTCAGCGCATTGCCGGTGGGAGAGTTGGGGTGCACCATAAACACAACCCGCACGGGTGCGGCCTCTGGCTGCTCGATCGCTCGCTGGGCAGCGTCTACATTGATGGCAAAGGTCTCGTCGCTCCGCCCTACCGCCACCACAGGAATGCCCAGAGTACGGGCCAGAATGCCATACATCGAGAACGTAGGGTTGGCGACCAAGATCGATCCGTCACCGCCAACGCAGGTGGCAATCAATAGCGATCGAATCAACTCGTCGGAGCCATTGCCCACGGAAATATGCTCGGCCCCAAAGGCGCTGCCCGGGGCCGACTCGGTAACGTACTGGGCGATCGCCGCCTGGAGCGCCCCGTGGCCACCGTCAGGGTAGCGGTTGGCGGCAATGTCGTGGTGCAGTTGCCAGGCCAGCTTTTCCTTCAGCGCGTTGGGCAGGTCGTAGGGGCATTCATTGGTGTCTAAAATGTCCAGCACAGCTGGCGTCGGGTCTGCCGCTGACGCTACGTGGGGAGTATAAGCCGCCAGCTGAACCACCGCCGATCGCAAAAAGGGCAAAGACATATTAAGGTGCAGGTGCAATAACGGTTCCATTATTGCAGAGGGAACGGTGGCTCTGGCCCTAGACAACCATAGGGATAGCCGTAGGCTAGTGGGGGACGCGAACATTAGCGGTATACTTTTGCCAATCTCGCTCCTCCGGTCGCTTTAAATCTGGCGGAGTACACTGTTAGGGGTAAGCACTCAGCCTCTAGCCGCTGCCCAATCACAGCCCGAGCCGCAGATCACCATGCTAGACGCACTCATCGTATTCTCATTCATCCTGGCAGGGGCGGGGATCGGTTTCTATAGCATTGACCTGCTACCAGAGCCCATTTTGCAGCAGGTGACCAATCTGGAGGCCCTGGGCGCGGTGACCGCCGTGTTTGGCGGGCTGATTGGCACTGGTTTAGGTCTGGTGATGCAGACCAGCTACCGCCGCCTGGAGCGGCAGGTTAAAGAGCTGCCTCCCGATCGCATTTTGACTCGGGCTGTGGGTCTGGTGCTGGGTTTGCTGATCGCCAACCTGATGCTGGCCCCCCTGTTTTTGCTGCCGATTCCGGCTGAATTTGGCTTTATTAAACCCATGACGGCGGTACTGGGTAGCGTGCTGTTTGCCGTCTCGGGCATGAACTTAGCCGATACCCACGGGCGCTCGCTGCTGCGGCTGATTAGCCCCAGCACCCTGGAGTCTACCCTGGTGGCCGAGGGCACGCTAAAACCCTCTAAGACCAAGGTGCTCGACACCAGCTGCATTATTGATGGCCGCATTGAAGGGCTGATGGATACCGGCTTTTTAGAAGGGCAACTGCTGGTACCGCAGTTTGTACTGCAAGAGCTGCAAAATGTTGCCGATGCCTCTAACGACCAAAAGCGCGATCGCGGGCGGCGGGGCCTAGACGTACTCAACCGCATCCGCGATGCCTATCCCAATCGGCTGCTGATCAACTCCGTTGACTACGACGATATTCCCACCGTCGATGCCAAGCTGGTGAAGCTGGCCCAGGAACTCAACGCCATGCTGCTCACCAACGACTACAATCTCAACAAAGTCGCCAGCTTTCAAGATGTCCAGGTGCTCAACATCAACGACTTGGCCCAGGCCATTCGTCCTGCCTACCTGCCGGGCGATGATATTGATCTAAAAGTGCTAAAAGAGGGCAAGGAGCCCTCCCAGGGCGTGGGCTACCTCAACGATGGCACCATGGTCGTGGTTGAAGAGGGCCGTGACTATATCGGCGAAGAGTTGGAGGTTGTGGTCACCGGGTCGCTGCAAACCTCTGCTGGGCGGATGATTTTTGCCCGGCCTAAAACCTCAATGGTGGCCTCCTAGGGCGACTGGGGCATTGCCAGCCCTCGACCTATCCCACAGCGCAATAGGGTACGATCAGCAACGGTTTTTATTACTGCCGCCATGACTGCCCGCATTGAGCTGATCGACGCCGCTCCCCACCAAACCCTCACCCTCGAGTTTCCCGGTGATGGAGTTACCCTACAGGGGCGAGTGCGGGTGCCGGGGGATAAGTCCATCTCCCACCGAGCGCTGATGCTGGGGGCGATCGCCCAGGGCGAAACCCGCATTCAGGGCCTGCTGCTGGGCGAAGACCCGCGCAGCACCGCCGCCTGCTTTCAGGCCATGGGCGTCACCCTGTCGCCCCTCGAAGACGAATGGGTGACGGTGCAGGGGGTGGGTCTGGGAAATTTGCAGGAACCTACAGACGTATTGGATGCCGGTAACTCTGGCACCACTCTGCGGCTGATGCTGGGCCTGCTGGCTTCCCACCCCGATCGCTACTTTGCGGTCACGGGCGATAGTTCGCTGCGATCGCGCCCGATGGATCGGGTGATTAAACCCCTAGCTCAGATGGGGGCCGAGATCTGGGGCCGGCAAAACAACCGCTTGGCTCCCCTGGCGGTGCGCGGTCAGGCCCTCAAACCCATTTATTACCAATCTCCCGTAGCCTCAGCCCAGGTCAAATCCTGCATTTTGCTGGCCGGGTTGATGACCGACGGCGCCACCACCGTGACCGAGCCCAGCCGATCGCGCGACCACAGCGAGCGCATGCTGCGAGCCTTCGGCGCTGACTTGGTGGTGGATGCTGACGCCTGTAGGGTCACGGTGCAGGGGCCAACCACCCTCACGGGTCAAACCATTGTGGTGCCCGGCGACATTAGCTCAGCGGCGTTTTGGTTGGTGGCCGGGGCCATTACCCCTGGCTCTGATTTGGTAATTGAGCATGTCGGCATTAACCCGACCCGCACCGGCATTCTCGATGCCCTCCAGGCGATGGAAGCCGACATCGCCCTCGAAAACCCCCGCACCGTTACCGGGGAACCCGTAGCCGACTTACGGGTACGCCACAGCCGCCTCAAGGCCACTGTCCTCAGCGGCGATCTAATTCCCCGCATGATCGATGAAATTCCGATCTTGGCGGTAGCAGCCCTGTTTGCCGAAGGCACAACCACCATCACCGATGCCGCCGAGCTGCGGGTTAAGGAATGCGATCGCATTGCCGTCATGACCAGTCAGCTAACCCAACTCGGTGCCCGAGTCGATGAACATCCCGACGGTCTCACCATCTACGGTGGTACCCGGCTCATGGGTGCTACCGTAGATAGCTATAATGACCACCGCATTGCCATGAGCATGGCGATTGCAGCTCTCCGAGCCCAGGGCACTGTGACCGTGCAGCGAGCCGAAGCCGCCGCCGTCTCTTATCCCAGCTTTAGGCAGACTCTAGCCCAACTCTGCGGCCTACTCTAAGTTCATCGGCAAACCATGACTTAGATAGCCACCCTGGGCACACTCTAACCAGGCCCAGGAGGCTCGACGTTTAACAAAAACGATGCAACCGCTGAGAAACTTTGTCAATAGCATCACCACTTATATGGCCCTCAGCCCCGATATGGTTGCCCGCCACCGGGTCAACCAGGAGCTGCAATCGCGCCCCTACCTAACCTGCCACGAGTGGTTTCTCCGCTATTGGACTCCCCCCGCCGTGCCTCGATCGCTGCCTAAGCCGCTGATTGAATTTGTCTATGGGCAACTGCAAGCCTACTCTGGCCTCGAAATGGGGTACATCCAGCCCAGCGATCACCTGGTCAACGACCTGGCCTTTCCAGCGGTGTGCTGGTTTGACTGGGGCCTAACACTGTGCGCCGATTTTGACGAAACCTTTGGCCTCGATATCAGCGACTACTTTGACGAGACCCAGTTTTTCACCCTTGCCGACCTCGTTGATTTTTTATGGCAGCAGCTAGATCAACGAGAGGCAGAACCAGGGTAAGGCAGTCGATCGAGTAGCGTAGCCACCTGCCAACAGACAAGGCACTCAATTTTGACAGACCCCAGTGGCGTCTCCCCGCCGTTCACGCCCTCGCCTCGCCTCAATTTCATCCCTCACCCCCTCAGTGTTTCCAATCAGCGTTTAAAGTGGGGATGCAGCTCAAGTAGGGCTGCCGAGGTAAGTCAGAGGTATCTGTACCATGAGTCTAAAAGACCGGATCAGCGACGACATTAAGACCGCTATGAAGGCCAAAGACAAGTTGCGCCTGGAGACAGTTCGCAGCATCAAAAAAGTCATTCTTGAAAAAGAGACCCTGGTGCGTCCCCATGGCCAGGATGCCCTCACCCCCGACCAAGAACTAGACGTCTTGACCCAGCTTGCCAAACAACGCAAAGATGCGGTCGAACAGTACCAAAAGGCTGGCCGCGACGACTTGGCCGATCAAGAAGCTCAAGAGCTAGTCATCATTGAAGAATATTTGCCCCAGCAGCTCAGCGATGCCGAGATCGAAGCCGTCATCAACGAATTAGTAGCCAAAACTGGCGCGACATCGGCCAGAGACATGGGCAAGGTGATGGGGCCTGCTATGCAACAGCTCAAAGGCCGCGCCGATGGCAGTAAGGTACAGGCCATGGTCAAGGCAAAACTGACCAGCTAACGGTAGCTGGGTTGCAGCGGCCTCAGGCTAAATTAGCAGCATCTTGCAGTTGTTCACGGATGTGGGCTAACCGTTCGCGATCGGTAATTAGGATCTCGCTGTAGCTGCTTTGCCACACAGCTTGGCCCAGTTGGCTGCGGCGCAGGTTAATGCGTTTCGCCGCTGCCGCCTTAAAACCGGCGATGAAGGACGATAGCAGCCAAGGTTTTGGCTGGTCTAAGTAGCCCGAGGTAGGTGAGTCTAGCGCCGTGGTTAGCTGTAGCAACAAAATACTGCTGAGGCTGTTCGGGGTAATCGCCAGGGTATCGACTTCAATTCTCTGGCGATTCTTGGCCGCATGCACCCATTCATCAGCCACAATTAGGCCGCAGGCGTTGAGGCACAGTTTGCCCTGGTCGTAGCTACCCAGCAGAGGCTGCTGCTGAAAGGTAGACAACCTAATTAAATAGGCTCTAGTGGCCGTTCCGGGAGTCAAAGTCTCTAACCTCAGAGGGTCTACTAGGATGTAGGCGTGACCGTGTAAGCCCATTGCTTGAAACCATCAATGTACCCGCACCTGATAGCCATAGTCTGCCCAGTCCCCCGACATTGACACCAGGTTGGGGCTGGAATAATGTTGTCAACGCTACTGATTAGCCTCAGGCCATTGACACCCTTACCCCCTCGGTACAGCCCAAGGCTAAAACCTAACCAACGCCTAGAAGGCCGGTACAGAAACCCGGTTTCTCGGCCAGAATGCCAGTCATGCCGTTAGGGCAGTGACAAAGAAACCGGGTTTTTAGCCATACTGTACCGATGCTCTAGGGAGAGAACTTCTACCGACACCCCAGTCTATTTACCACCACGCCAGGGCAAAGGCTGTCGGACTACATACCCTCGGCAAAGGCTTTGATCAACTGATCGAGATAGCCATTGACTAATTGAGCCGCTTCCTGGGGGAGCGCCGCGCTCATTTCAGCCTGAAGGCTGCGATAGGCATCAATAGCAGAATTTTCTTTATGCAGGGCGCGGGTAATATTTTGCATCCACACCACGTACTCCTCTATGAAGCCGTCTGGGTTGTCGAGCAAGATAGCTTTGGCAATACACTCTACGGTGTAGAGCATATCCCGCTGGCACTTAGCCCCGTGCTCTTGCACCACCTGCCGATAGTTGGTAGAAGCGAGCTGACGCAGTGCTTTGAGCACTAGGGCTTCACCCTCATCCTGCAGCCGGACATAGGTTCTCACTCGAGACTCAAAGGAAGTGACGAACTGGGCCAGAGGGCGCAGTTCTGTATCGCTAAGGTAGCGTCCGTCGGACTTCTGAATAGACTCTAGCAAGGAATTATTCATGGCGGTGTGATGTGTTAACACAGGGGAAAGGCTTGGTTTAACTTGCCCAAAACGTTAAGATAATTAACACTCTTGGCAGCCTAGGCCTGGGCTTGATTGGGTTTCTCAAAGCAAACTGATTTGGCTAGGATTGACCTGAGTTATACCAACAGCCTGTTGGGTTACCCCAGGTTCCTCAGGGCGAATGCCACTCACCCCTACAATTTTGCTTTTATGGAATCGGGGTTATGCAGTTTTGGTATTAGCTAAGTAGCTAGGCGCAATTAAATATAAAACGTTCCAGTGGGTAATCTCCGGTTCTACTACGTGCCTCCATGCCCTCAATGACGGTCATGGCCAGGTCATATTCGTTATCAAACATCTGCCCGGCAATCT
>NZ_JADEWX010000388.1 GCF_015207395.1 Nodosilinea sp. LEGE 07088 | reverse complement strand
AGGGACCCTCTGATTTATCCCTCGCGCCCGCTACCATAGCGCACCCTCCGCAGAATGTTCAGCCGATGAAGCAGACGACCTTCGACTCCTTGGCGTACACGGCGAAGAAGAAGCAGACGCGCCGTGAGAAGTTCCTGGCCGAGATGGAGCAGGTGGTGCCATGGTCGGCTCTGTTGGCCTTGATCGAGGAGCACTACCCGAAGGGTGGCAAAGCCGGACGACCGCCGATCCCTGCGGCGGTCATGCTTCGGATCCACTTTCTGCAGCAGTGGTATGCGTTGAGCGACCCAGCGATGGAGGACGCGCTGTACGAGATCGAGTCGATGCGTCGTTTTGTTGGACTGGAGCTCAACGTCGATGCGATCCCGGATGAGACCACGATCTTGAAGTTCCGACGCTTCCTTGAGAAGCACTCGCTGGCGCCGAAGATTCTTGAGGCTGTCAATGCCCACTTGATGGCGCGTGGCATGCAGATGCGTGCCGGCACGCTGGTGGACGCGACGATCATCCATGCGCCGAGTTCGACCAAGAACAACGCCGGCAAGCGCGACCCTGAGATGCACCAAACCAAGAAGGGCAATCAGTGGTACTTCGGCATGAAGGCGCACATCGGCGTGGACTCTGAGTCGGGCTTGGTCCGCGTCGTCGTGGGCACGGCGGCCAACACCGCGGACGTCACCCAGGTCGGTGCACTGCTTACCGGAGAGGAAACCACCGTGCATGCGGACGCGGGCTACACCGGGGCGCACAAGTACGTGAGGGGCAAAGCGGAACTGCACGTCGCGGAGAAGCGCGGCAAGGTCAAAGCCATCGCGGACGCCGTGGTGAAGGAAGCGACGGAGACGCTGGAGCGGCTGAAGGCGCAGCTGCGTGCGCGGGTCGAGCACCCGTTCCAGGTGTTGAAGTGCCAGTTCGGCTTCACCAAGGTGCGGTATCGGGGTCTGGCGAAGAACACAGCGCAGTTGCAGACGCTGTTCGCGTTGGTCAACTTGAAGATGGCGCGCCGCCGATTGGCGGCGGCAGCATGAGTGCGTCCGCGGAGCGGGGAATTCCCCCCGATCCGCGGCGAAAGAGCTGAAAGGCGGCATCGAAAGAAAGCCGAGCGCTCGTCCCGAAGGACGAGTGGCGCGAAAAATGGACCCGCAAACCTGGCGAGACTGAAACAGTCGTGTAGTTCAGAGGCTCC
>NZ_JADEWX010000387.1 GCF_015207395.1 Nodosilinea sp. LEGE 07088 | reverse complement strand
TAGGGACCCTCTGATTTATCCCTCACGCCCGCTACCATAGCGCACCCTCCGCAGAATGTTCAGCCGATGAAGCAGACGACCTTCGACTCCTTGGCGTATACGGCGAAGAAGAAGCAGACGCGCCGTGAGAAGTTCCTGGCCGAGATGGAGCAGGTGGTGCCATGGTCGGCTCTGTTGGCCTTGATCGAGGAGCACTACCCGAAGGGTGGCAAAGCCGGACGACCGCCGATCCCTGCGGCGGTCATGCTTCGGATCCACTTTCTGCAGCAGTGGTATGCGTTGAGCGACCCAGCGATGGAGGACGCGCTGTACGAGATCGAGTCGATGCGTCGTTTTGTTGGACTGGAGCTCAACGTCGACGCGATCCCGGATGAAACCACGATCCTGAAGTTCCGACGCTTCCTTGAGAAGCACTCGCTGGCGTCGAAGATTCTTGAGGCTGTCAATGCCCACTTGATGGCGCGTGGCATGCAGATGCGTGCGGGCACGCTGGTGGACGCGACGATCATCCATGCGCCGAGCTCGACCAAGAACCGCACGGGCGAGCGCGATCCCGAGATGCATCAAACGAAGAAGGGCAATCAGTGGTACTTCGGCATGAAGGCGCACATCGGCGTGGACTCTCATTCGGGTCTGGTGCGCGTCGTCGTGGGCACGGCGGCCAACACCGCGGACGTCACCCAGATCGGTGCACTGCTTACCGGAGAGGAAGCCACCGTGCATGCGGACGCGGGCTATACCGGGGCGCAGAAGTACGCGAAGGGCAACGCGGAGCTGCACGTCGCGGAGAAGCGCGGCAAGGTCAAGGCCATCGCGGACGCCGTGGTGAAGGAAGCGACGGAGACGCTGGAGCGGCTGAAGGCGCAGCTGCGTGCGCGGGTCGAGCACCCGTTCCAGGTGTTGAAGTGCCAGTTCGGCTTCACCAAGGTGCGGTATCGGGGTCTGGCGAAGAACACAGCGCAGTTGCAGACGCTGTTCGCGTTGGTCAACTTGAAGATGGCGCGCCGCCGATTGGCGGCGGCAGCATGAGTGCGTCCACGGAGCGGGGAATTCCCCCCGATCCGCGGCGAAAGAGCTGAAAGGCGGCATCGAAAGAAAGCCGAGCGCTCGTCCCGAAGGACGAGTGGCGCGAAAAATGGCCCTGCAAGTCTGGCAAGACTGAGCCAACCGTGTAGTTCAGAGGCTCC
>NZ_JADEWX010000212.1 GCF_015207395.1 Nodosilinea sp. LEGE 07088 | reverse complement strand
TGGAGATGTCGTGAGACCCACAGGTTGGACAGGTCATCTCAATGGCCATGGAGGCTACCCCCTCAGAATCTATAAATACGACAGCGTTGCCTTATTTTTTCTCCATCCTTTACGTTAGTCCACTACCCAAAAAATTTCTATTCTTACTATTTAATGGCTCGATTATTTAATTACATAAATGATAAAGAAAAGGCAATATCATGCTGCTATAAAGCTTTAAATATCGATGAGTTTTCGATTCCTACTTACTATATATTAGCCGATATTGCCAAAAAAAATAAATTACCAGAGGCGAAAAAGATACTTAAGAAAATTATTTATCTTGAGCCTAGATCGGTTGCAGCTTATTTGAAGCTAAGCTATGTTTACCAAGCAGAAAACGATACGAATCGGGCTCATAAAATGCAGGAAGTGGCTTTGAGTATTCTTAAGCAACTGCCAGCAGGAATGGAAATTCCAGAGCTAGATTATTTAACTGTTACTCAATTGATGTTACAGCTAGAAACAAACTTAGAGACTAATAATTAAGAGGCAGCATGCAACAAAATTCTTCTTACCTGACGTTTAGCTTAGGCAATTATCTGTATGGTATCAACAGTGACTATTTTGAAGAAGTGATCCCTCTGCCAGAATTGATTCTGCTTCCGGAAGTGGATGACGGCATTGTAGGTATTTTCGATCTCCGGGGAGAGATTTTGCCAGTCTTGGATCTGAATTATAAGCTGGGTTATCCCAAAACAGACTATCGTTTATCCGATAGCTTGATAATTATTAAATGTTTTCAAATTAAAATTGGAATTATTATCAATGGTTTTTCTGATATTAGAGAAATCAGCTCTCATGAGATCGTGAACTCTGACCCTACTCAGATGAACAGTGACCTGGAGGATTTAACAACCGATCGATCAGCAATTATCGCTGGAGTAGTAACTCGTGAGGATGAAGTTTGGGTTTTAAGCGGCCTAGAAAATTGGCTCTCAGAAGCTCAAATCACAGCATTTTTAGGCTCTCTAACACAACAAGAAGAGGGTGAAAATATTGACTTACCACTCGATGAATTGATTAAAACAGAAGAAAATGAAATCATCTTCTGCCCTACGTCTACTGATGAAGAAAGAGCAATTTTTCGCAGTCGAGCCGAAAGCTTAAAGGCGTCAGCGCAGATTCAAGAATTGACAGATTTGCAGTCATTTGTTGTTTTTTACTTAGGCGATCATCTCTGGGGAATCGATTCGGGTATTGTCCGAGAGTTTGTTGATATTAAAAAAATTATCCCGGTTCCCTGTTGCCCCAAACACATTATTGGTAATGCTAATCTGCGAGGTGAAATTCTCACCATCGTAGATTTGCGCGTATTTCTAAATATACCAGTCCTTGAAATATTATCTTCTTGCAAAGTGATTGTTGTAGAATTCGAAGAGATGGTAATGGGTGTTAGGGTGGATAGCATTCGAGATGCAACATTTTTGATCAACCCAAAAAGTATACTTTCAACGGCAACTGCCCTGCCAAACCTGGAGAATGATTACCTCCAGGGAGCAGTCCCCTATGAAGAAGATGACCAACAATTAGTCGGTATTCTAAACTTGCCCAGCCTTTTATTCAAAGGTGGATTTGTAGTTGATGAGCTGGTCTAGCTCGTCCAATCACTTTTGCGATCGCTAGATGCCACCCTCCAGACAACTGCATATTGCTATACCAGCCGTGTAGTGCTTCTCCCTACGTTCAGGTCGATCCAGTGAGATAATGGGGTGTTAGCAGGTTTTGAGATCGCTGCTCTGTATCTAGAGCAAAATCTCAGCTGCTGACCACTGCCAACCTCAATTCGGACAACCCTCCTATGACCATTGCTGAGCAGCTCATTCGTATGGCCGAAGACGAGCTGACCGAGTACAGCACCGACGCCCGCAAAATTGAGAAACTGCGCCGCAAGTTCAGCTTTGCCGTACCCTATCCCAAGCAGGGGAAGGTACGAGAGGAAGTGGCGGCGAGCATCCCCAACAACTTCCTGGCGAAATTGATTGAAGAAAATCGCCAAACGGTAGCGCTGCCGTTTTGGGGCATTGGCGGGCTGGGGCTGCTGCTGGGCATTTCGGGGCGGCAGCCATTAGATTTAATTGCCACGGGGGTTGGGTTTTACCTGGCCTTTCAGGTGCAAAAGTGGGGCTGGGAACTCCAGGCCAAGCGGCTGGTGCTGCAAACCCTCGATCAAATCGAAGCCAGCGTGAAAAATCCAGAACCAGAGGCCTCTCCCTAGGGCGTCATTCACCCATGAGGAAGGGTATGCCCCCCCTAGCCGCGACAATGAAACCGATGTAATCTTATTTGCGGTTATCCGGTCGGTTCCCATTAACTTCAGCGACTTACGGCTGCTACCGGCTGAACAGCCGTAGATCTTCTCCTACGCATCGACAAGCAGAGTAAGGCGTTGGGGCACACCCCGCAGTTTGGCGCTATACAATGAACGATGGCATGTGACTCTTAGTTCATTTCAAACCACCATGACTCTTTCTGTTGGCGACCCCGCTCCTGATTTCAGCCTACTCGATGCCACTGGCACCGCCTACAGCCTGGCCGACCTCAAGGGCCAGCGAGTGGTGCTGTACTTTTACCCCCGCGACAACACCCCCGGCTGTACCAAAGAGGCCTGCGGCTTTCGCGATCGCTACGCCGACTACCGGGGCAAAGATGTAGTCGTGCTGGGGGTCAGCACCGACGATGCCAAATCCCACAGCAAATTTATCGACAAGTTCAGTCTGCCTTTTCCGCTGCTGGTCGATGAGGCCGGCACAGTGGCCAGCCGCTATGGTGTCTACGGCCTAAAAAAATTTATGGGCAAAGAATATATGGGCATTACCCGCAGCACCTTTATTATTGGCCCCGACGGTAATCTGGAGAAAATTTACCTCAAGGTCAAAGCCGAGACCCACGCCGAGACAGTGCTGGCTGATTTGGAAGCCAGCTAGCCCATGGCCTATTTTGCCCACGCTGTGCGCACCCTTTTGGGGCTGCTGCTGCGCCGCCCCATTTTGGGTACCTGCGTCATTCCGCTGCTGGCAGACGGCACCATTGTGCTAGTGCGCCGCCGTGACAATGGGCTGTGGAGTTTGCCCGGTGGCCTTGTCGACTGGGGCGAAGATGTGATGACCTCTGCCGCCAGAGAATTGCAGGAAGAAGCGGGGCTGCAGATGGTCGAGCTAGAGCGCCTGGTGGGGGTCTACTCTCAGCCGCAGCGCGATCCGAGGTTTCATTCGGTCTGCGTCACGGTGGCGGTGCGGGTCAAGGGCCATCCCTATGCGGCTGACCCGGGAGAAGTCTTGGAGACCCGCGCTTTCACCGCTACGGATTTGCCCTGGGCTGATCTATCCCACGATCATCGCCAGCACCTGCAAGATTTCTTTAAGGGAGCAACGGTTTTAGCCTAGCTTTTGGGTAAACTCGTTGGGGTTGACGGCGGAGCAGTACCTCGCCGGAGTACATCTATCCGCACTGTGTCTATGCCCTCACCTGCTGAGATTCCCCTGCGTACTGGCCGCATGAAACTGACGGCTGGCAGCGTTTTTTGGCATGAAGGGGGCAGTCCCCAGGGCGAAACGCTGGTATTTTTGCACGGGTCGTGGCACGACAGCACGCAATGGCTACCGCTAGTGCAACAGCTTGCCTCGCAGCATCACTGCCTGGCCCCAGACTTGCTCGGCTTTGGCGAATCGCGGCGCGAGGGCAGCACCCCCTACTCGGTGACGCTGCAAGTAGAAGCCCTGCACAACTTGCTCACGGCCCTGCGCGTGAGCCACTGTCGGCTGGTGGCCCACTCCTTAGGAGCCTGGGTCGCGGGTCAGTATGCCCTGACCTACCCTGACCAGGTGCAGAGTCTAACGGTGATAGCTCCAGAAGGGGTGGCCGATGGGGGGCGGCGGGGACGCTGGCGGCGCGATCGCTGGTTGGTCGCCCGTTGGTCGCCGTTGCCGCTACTGCTGCCCTGGCTAGGGAAAAGTGCTTGGGCGCAGGCACTGCGCGATCGCCGCCGCTGCCTGCGCCAGGCTCCCGCTGCCTGCCAGATGCTGTTTCAGCGGCGGGCGGCGGCCATTAATGGCGAACTGCTGAACCCGGCGCTAGGGCAATTCTCGTCACCCGCGCTAGTGGTTGAATCTGCTGCCGCTGACCCCTTGACCCATCAATTGACGCAGGCCTGGCTGCACCTACAGCCTGCTGCCCAACATCGAGAAATTGCTGCGGCCACCACGCCCCTAGGAGTTGATGCTATGGAGATGGCGGCCTGTCTGGTACCTGCCTCGCGATCGAAGCCAGCGCTGCGCTAAGCGATTGTCAACCGGCTAGGACTTGGTTGGCGCTGTGCTCAGTACCGCCATCAGCTGGAGGGAAATCTCTTGCGGTAGCAAGGTAACCGTCAACCATGAAGATTTTTCGCCGTCATGTCAGCGGCGAATGAGGCCTCAAACCTATCTAACTTGAGGCTTAGCGACCAACTTGAACCGTGACTAAGATAATTGCGCCTCAGTACATACGAACTATGTCGTGATAACCTAAAGCAAACTTCATCTCTGAGGACTCTAACCATGAACCCCTTTGAGCAACACGGTGCCTTTAGCTGGTGCGAGCTAATGACCACCGATCCCGCTGCCGCCAGCGATTTTTACGGCGCACTCTTGGGCTGGGCCCTAAAAGAAGGCCCGGTGGATGGCATTCCCTATACCGTTGCCCAGGTCGCCGACAAAGAAATCGGCGGGCTGATGGGTATGCCCCCTGAAGCGCCGCCGATGCCCCCAGCTTGGGGGGTCTATGTCACCGTCAACAATGTCGATGAAACGGCCCAAAAAGCCCAAGAGCTTGGCGGCAAGGTGCTCATGCCCCCCACCGATATCAGCACCGTAGGTCGGTTTTGCCTGATTCAAGATCCCCAGGGGGCCACCTTCTACGCCATTACCTACAGCACGCCTTAGCCCCTAGCCCTGGCCCTTGAGCAACTCGATTTCTTGACGAATATCGGCCAGTTCCTGGGTCAGGGCTTCTAAATCACTTTGGACAGAGCTGCTGACCACCGGGCTAGCCACGGTTGTGATCGTTGGGCCTTCGCTGCCGGGGCCAGAGGTGGTGAATGGGTTAGGCATTTGGCTCATCAGCGTATCTACAAACTGCCGAGCCTCGCGCTCGGTGGTTTCGCCTTTAACCTCTAGTTCTTCGGTGAGACGATTGACATCGCTGCCAATCTCAGAAAATTTTTGGCTCGAACTGTTGGGATCTTGAATGGCTTCAATCAGCGAGGCTGTCGCTCCAAGGGTGACGCGAAAGCCTTTTTGCAACGTTTGAGAGAGGTCATCAGGGTTCATAACTGTGCTGCCAAGAAACTCCAAATGCTAAGGCTAGCCGGTCGATAGGCCGCTCGGTTGTCAGGGTCGCCCTGCGCTCGAACGGAGCTTACCATCCCGCTCTAGCCCTACATGCGCTTATAGTCTACCGCGATCGCCCCTGACCCTGTGGCATCCCAAGTTACGATCTCTGGGGCCCCAGTGCTGGCCTGCTTAAGCTAGGTAGGCCATGACATCGTCGTAGATTTGCGCCAGCTCTGCTTCGGTGGTGACGCGAATGCGGTCATCTCGCAGGGTGATCAAGACCTTGGCGGCAAACGGGCTAGGCCAAATATTAGGATTGCAAAAGATTTCGAGAAACACATCGCCGGTGTGGCGATATTCCATGGCGGGCTGAGGGGAGCGGCGACCGGGTTCGCCCGCCTGGGCAGCAGCAGCTTTGAGCGTATTCATTAAATCGATCAGGTCAGCTTTGAGCCCCTGGGCCGCCTCAGCGGAGAAGGCAAACTGGAGGGATCCCTGGGTCAGGTTGAGGGTTAGAGGGGCGCTCATGGTAAGGGTGCTCACGGCAATCGGGGCAGGATGGATAAAGTAAAGGGTACGGCATTGGGGGCCTGTATCGTCTAGCCCGCTGCGATCGCGTCACAGGCCACCGCCATAACTCCCACGGTGAGAATATGTCGCCAAATGTAACGAAAGATTGCGTTGTGTGTCTCGCTACGGCACAGAACCGAGTTTTGTATAGCGGTTTAAGTCGGTATCCTAATCCCAAAGAAAACCCTAAAGCTTTGCCAACTCAATGATTTCCCTCCCTAAAGTAGTAAACAGCAACGTCGATCTGCCGGGGTGAGGCATCTGTTTCAGTTCTAAAGCTGCTGCTGAGTAAATACTCGCCCACTTGGCGACAGCCGCTTAACTATCCAACGGTAATTACCCATCGCTTGCCCCATCGACAACTCTCACTCATCTGCTTTTCGCTCGGTCAAGATCCTACACTTGCACTGCTCAATACTGGAGATGGCATGGCCGCAAATTTTCCCTCCCTCTTATCCCAGGCTACGGTTCGTGAGTCCCTGTGGGCGACCTCAGCCGTTACCCCGACCCCCGTTGACCGCATTCGGCGGTTGGTTTGGAAGATTGCCGTCGCCACCCTGGCTTTGATGGCGGTGGGTAGCGCCACCCGAGTGATGAATGCGGGCCTTGCCTGCCCCGACTGGCCTCTCTGTTACGGTCAACTGGTGCCGCAACAGCAGATGAACCTCCAGGTTTTCTTAGAGTGGTTTCACCGACTCGATGCCGCCCTCATTGGCCTCAGCACTCTATGGTTGGTTGGTCTCAGCATCTGGTATCGGCGGCAGGTGCCCGGCTGGTTGCCCTGGGCAGCGGTGGGGGCCTTGGCCTTAATTGGGGTACAGGGGGCCTTAGGTGGGCTGACCGTTACCCAACTGCTCCGCTTCGATATCGTTACCGCCCATCTGGGTACAGCGCTGCTGTTTTTTAGCGCCATGGTGGTGATCGCCACTTGCCTGCTGCCCTACCGCAGTACTGGTACTGTGGGCCGTCTACCTTGGCTGGGGTTGGGGGCACTGGTCACTGTCTATAGCCAATGCCTACTGGGGGGGCTGGTCGGTTCGCGCTGGGCCGCTCATCAATGCTTAGGTTTGCGAGAACTCTGCCAAGTAATGAATAGTCACTTACTGGGCATCGTGCCCACTACATTGGTGGTACTGGCGCTGACCTGGTCTGTATGGCGGACTCCAGCCCTGACCTATCCGCTGCGTCGATTGGGCAGTCTGGCCAGCATACTGCTAGTGTTTCAGCTGGTCATGGGCATTGCCACCTTTCGTCTGCGGCTCCAAGTTGAGCCCCTGACGGTTACCCATCACACCCTCGGGGCGGCGCTGGTAGGCACATTGGTCTGTTTTACAGTGCTGGCCTGGCGCGATGCTCGTGCCGCTGCCGCTGGGGGATACGACAGCGCTGAGGGGGGAATTGAGGCTGAGGTAATGACGGCTAAAGCTTGAGATGAGCCCGTCTAACCGGCTGCTTGAGGACACTTAGCCGAGTGAGTTCCGACAAAAACAACAAGATTTAGAAAAAATTGGGCGCTTTTAGCTGATATTTGCGCATTTCAGCACTATTTAGGATTTTTTGCATGAATCAGACCACCACATGGAATGCCCCCACCCGTCACCACGAGTCGTTTAAGGCGGTCGTGCAAAGCTATGTGCAGCTCACCAAGCCCCGCATCATTCCCCTGCTGTTGATTGAAACAGCGGCGGCGATGTGGGTGGCGGGTCAGGGTGAGGTCAACCCGGCGCTGTTGATGGTGACCTTGCTCAGCGGTACGTTGGCGGCGGCCTCGGCCCAGACCATTAACTGTGTCTACGATCGCGATATCGACTACGACATGGAGCGTACCCGCCACCGCCCCATCCCCTCTGGGCGAATTCAGGTGCGAGATGCGCTGGTGTTTGCCGGGGTGCTAGCAGCTCTCTCCTTTGGCTTGCAGGCCCTGGTGGCCAACCTGCTCAGCGCGGGGTTGGCGATGGTTGGTATCGCCATCTACGTTGGGGTCTACACCTACTGGTTAAAGCGCTCGTCGCCCCAGAATATTGTCATCGGTGGGGCGGCGGGGGCCATTCCGCCACTGGTCGGCTGGGCCGCTGTTACGGGCGATCTGCCCCTGGCTGCCTGGCTGTTTTTCTTTATCGTTTTCATCTGGACGCCGCCCCACTTTTGGGGGTTGGCCATGCTGATTCAAGATGACTATGCCAAGGTCAACGTGCCGATGATGCCAGTGATTGCAGGCGATGAGTCAACGGCTCGGCAGATCTGGTACTACACTCTGGTGCTGGTACCGCTGACCCTGATGATGACCTATCCCCTGGGGGCAACCGGAGCCTTGTATGCTGCGATCGCCCTATGTCTGGGCGGAATATTTATCCAGAAGGCCTGGGCCCTGCTGCGGGAACCGGGCGATCGCGACCTGGCCAAGGGGCTGTTTAAGTACTCTATTCTCTACATGATGCTGCTGTCGGCGGGCATGGTGGTCGATAGCTGGCCAATCACGCGAACGGTGCTAACGGCTCTCTCGGGCCAGTTAGAGCCCCTGGTGAGTATGCTGCCGTTTTAGGAGTGGTTTGTACACATGGGTTGCAGTCTTCGGACAATAGCTCGTTATCTCAAACCTTTTATCTCAACTTCTGGTTAATTGGCACAACCCATGAAATACTCCCTGAAGCTCTCATCCTTTTGAAATATGGATTGAGGGCTTCAGGCATAAGTTTGATGTCTGCTCGTTAGTTTATTAGAGCCCTTAACCTTGCTTAACAAGATGCCCTCACTATGAGTGACAAGGGCTTTACAGCTCTTTGCGCATTTTCTGCCCCTATCTGGTAAGCCTCTAATCTTGCTTAACGGGTGACAAGGGTACTCAACGTCATGCGGTACAGGGCTTTGAGACAATAAAGGGGACAAAAAATAGGGAGCCTCAGTGCAGCTCCCCTAAACCAATATGTTTCCTGCATCCTACCAAACC
>NZ_JADEWX010000211.1 GCF_015207395.1 Nodosilinea sp. LEGE 07088 | reverse complement strand
GTGCTCATGAAACTTAAGCTGCTTCTGCAACTCCTGTTTCTCTTCGGCGGTCAGATAGTTCTTGATTGGCATAGATACTTCGCCAAAATATGCTCTCTAATATGTAGTTTAAATGATTAACAGCTTAGTGGGCACTAGCATTGTCCGGATCAAGACGAACCGTTTCATGAAAGGCCACCTCCGCTTCTTCAAGGCGACGTTGCTCAGCCAGCATTACTCCCAGGCTGAAATAGGTATCGGCGTTGTTGGGGTCGAGGCGAATGACTTCGCGAAAGACCACCTCCGCTTCTCCAAAGAGGCTCTGCCTATCCAGCACCGTAGCGGGGGTACCAAAGTTAACGTAGGGAGCAACCCGTACGAGAGAGGCTGCTTCCGATACCTCAAGTCGAATCTGCTCAGCCAGCACCACCTGCAGGCCAAGGTTGGCGGAGGTATGATCGGGGTCAAGGCGAATGGCTTCGCGAAAGGCTGCCGCTGCTTCTTCAAGTCGACTCTGCCTATCTGCTTCTTCAAGGCGACTCTGCTCAGTCAGCACTATCCCTAGCCTGTAGTAGGCACTGGCGTCGGGGGCGAGGCGAACCGCTTCGCGAAAGGCTGCCGCTGCTTCTTGAAGGCGACTCTGCCTATCCACTTCCTCAAGGCGACTCTGCTCAGCCAATGCCGTTCCCAAATCGTAGTAAGCACTAGCATTGTCGGGGTCAAGGCGAATCGCTTCACGAGATCTCACTTTTACTTCCTCAAGGCGATTCTGTTCAGCCAGTATTGCCTCCAGGTTGTAGTAGGTAGCGGCATGGCCGGGGTCAAGACGAACCGCTTTGTGAAAGGCCTGCGTAGCTTCCTCAAGGTGACTCTGCCCAGCCAGCACCGCCCCTAGGTTGTAGTAGGCATCGGCATTATCGGGGGCGAGGCGAATCGCTTCGCGAAAGGCTGCTGCGGCTTCTTCAAATCGGCTCTGCCCAGCTAGCGCCAATCCCAGGTTGTAGTAGGCATTGGCATTGTCGGGGGCGAGGCGAATCGCTTCGCGATAGGTCACTTCCGCTTCCTCAATGCGGCTCTGCCCAATCAGCACTGCTCTCAGCCTGTAGTAGTAGGCATAGTCATTGTCGAAGTCAAGGCGAAGCGCGTCGCGAGGGGTCACCTCCGCTTCCTGAAAGCGAATCTGCTCAGCCAGCACCGCCCCTAGAAGGGTGTAATATGCATTGGCATAGTTTGGATCAAGGCGAGTTGCTTCCCGAAAGGCTTCCTCCGCTTCCTCAAGGCGACCCTGCTTACCCAGCGCATTCCCCAGGTTGTAGTAGGTATTAGCATTACCGGAGTCAAGGCAAATCGCTTCGCGAAAGGCCACCTCTGCTTCTTCAAAGCGGATCTGCTCAACCAGCACTAATCCCAGGTTGCAGTAGGCAAGGACATTGCTGGGGTCCAGCCGCAGCACCTGTCGCCAAATTGCTTCAGCGGTGGCGTAGTCCCCTGCTGTCCTTGCCGCTATCCCCTGCTGAAACAGTTCCTCGATGCTTTGCGCCCGCACCAGCGCCGCTGGCGAGAGAAGGACTGTCAAGGCTAGACCCGTGGCCAGAAGGGGACGCATACGAAAAAATGTATTACAACTTTTCAGACTGCAGGCCCAGATCAGAATCACCCCAAAAAATTAATAATCGCTAAACCAAGGCGCTTGGTCGATGAATTAGCAGGAAGATATCCTCTTACTCAGCGGGATCAATTCGTCCCAGGCGACTGGCCCCGGTTGTAGCCGGTAGCCCCTGGCTGGCCAGGATGGTTTGCTCTAGCACCTCAGCGGCGCGGAGATATTGTGCATCGGCTTCGGTGCCGAGCAGGGCGGGGTTGCTAAACAGCTCGCGGCGCTGTTGGGCGCTCACATTGACCGTAACATCGGGAGTAATACCCTTGCTGCTAATATCGGTACCGTTGGGCGTGTAATAGTGGGCCACCGTAACAGTGAGACCCGAGCCATCGGTAAGCCCGTGGAGCGACTGTACCAGAGCTTTGCCGTAGGTGGGAGTGCCCACCACAGTGGCGCGGTTGTTGTCGCGCAACGCCCCGGTCAAAATTTCGCTAGAGCTGGCCGATCGCTCATCGACCAGTACCGTCAGCGGCAGGGCGGTGAGGGCGGTGCGGTTAGCCGAGATCGCTTCGTCATTGCCGCTACGGTCGAGGGTGCGCACAATGGGGCCGTGCTGTAGCCACATGCGGCTGATGTCGATGCTGGCCATGAGCAAACCGCCGGGGTTGCCCCGCAGATCGAGCACAAACCCTTCAACGCCAGCCTCGCTGAGGGCACGAATGGCCTCAGCCATCTGAGTTGACGCGTTGGCATTAAACTCAATCAGCCGAATATAGCCAATCGAGCGGCCGCCCGCCACCTTTTCGGCATAGTCTACGGTGGGCAAATCCATCCGAGCGCGGGTGAGAATCACGGTGCGCGACGCACCGCCGTCGCGAGAAACCGTTAGCGTCAGCTGGGAGCCCTCAGCACCGCGTAGCCGTTGTAGCACACCTTCTACTGTCAGACGCTCAGCACTCTGGCCATCGACTAGCACAATGCGATCGCCCACCACCAGCCCCGACTGCTCTGCCGGAGAGCCCGCGGTCACCTCGATGACCAGCATCTCCCCAGTCTGACTGTTGCGCTCTAAACGTACCCCAATGCCGGATATTTCCCCGGAGGTTTGGTCGGTCAAGTCA
Source organism: Nodosilinea sp. LEGE 07088 (assembly GCF_015207395.1). Taxonomy (GTDB): domain Bacteria; phylum Cyanobacteriota; class Cyanobacteriia; order Phormidesmidales; family Phormidesmidaceae; genus Nodosilinea. The sequence continues at coordinate 6,199 of NZ_JADEWX010000211.1, read as the reverse complement.
GCATATTCTGCTGGGGAGAGGAAGCGCGTGTAGGGGTCATTGAGCCGCCGCAGCGCCGATCGCAGGGCCGTATAGGCCGACTCCTGGGAGCTGTACTCGCGCCCCAGCAGCTCTTGGCGGGTGGCTTGCCAGTCGGTCTGGTTAAAGCTGCTGTCTACGTACTCCCGGTTAATAATCTGCCACGCTTCATCGAGCACCACCTTGGGGCTATCTTCAAACTCGGTCAGGGCCGGAGCGGCTAGGGTCGCTTCTGCGGTGATAGTAATCAGGGCCAGCGGAGCGATCGTCAGAGCCTGTACCGGAGAGCGCATCAGAGACGACAACCAGGAAAAGGGAGAAGTTGACATTACGGTAATACCAGCCTGGGCAGGGGAAACAGGATGAGACGGGGCAGCACCACGCCCGGTCAATCTTGAGCCTATTGTGACTGATGATTTCATCCTTTGACCAGTGCCAGAGACTACTTTGAGAGAATTTAGGCTTTTCTTCAGTTACGTCAAGACCGGGTGCGTCAAAATCGGGGTCTGCCCACTGCCATGCCCATCTCCGAGTGACCGCCAGACAGAGCCGACAGCCGCTATCCATTGGCCATCTGGGTTGCCCTGGAGTCGCTGGGGCCGTTAGCTGCGGCTGGCTGCCGTAATCTCATCCAGAATGGTCTGGGCCCCGGCACCGCGCAGTTGCTGTGCCAGTTGAGTGCCCAGCGTCTCAGCCGCCGTCGTCGGCCCCTGTACGGTATCTTTGATCACCCGTTGCCCATCTAGGCTGGCCACCAGACCCGTGAGGGTAAGGGTGTCGCCATCGAGAACGGTGTTGACCCCGATGGGCACCTGACACCCTCCCTCTAGCTCGCGCAAAAAAGCCCGCTCGGCCAAACAGCGTGCGGTGGTGGGCGCGTGGGAGAGCACGCTGAGTAGCTGCAGAATTTCGGCGTCGCCCGTGCGACATTCGATCCCCAGGGCGCCCTGACCAACGGCATGGAGCGAAATCTCAGCGGGCAAAATTTCGTGGATGCGATCGCCCATGGCCATGCGCTGGAGCCCAGCCACCGCCAGAATAATGCCGTCGTAGCCACCTTCGTCGAGCTTGCGCAGGCGGGTGTTGAGGTTGCCGCGAATATCTTTGAAGCTGAGGTGGGGATAGTGGTGGCGCAGCTGCGCCAGCCGCCGCAGCGACGAGGTGCCAATGACGGCCCCCTCGGGCAGCGTCGCCAGGGTTTTATCCTTATTCTTCTCGTGCACCACCAGGGCATCGGCGGGGTCTTCGCGCTGGGTAACGCAACCCAGCATTAGCCCCTCGGGCAGGCGAGTGGGCAGGTCTTTGAGGGAGTGCACGGCAAAGTCGCTGTCGCCGCGCAGCATGGTGTCTTCCAGCTCTTGGGTAAACAACCCCTTGTCGCCAATCTTCGATAGCGACACGTCGAGCACCTTGTCTCCCTGGGTTTCCATGGTGACAATGTCGAACTCCAGCTCGGGGAAGTGCCGCTGCAGCTCATCGCGCACCCAGTGGGTCTGAATCAGCGCCAGCTGGCTCTTGCGAGACACGATACGGACAGTGCGCTGAGGGGTGGCAACGGTAGGGGATGCGGTGGATTGCATAGTCTGAAAACGAGGCTTGCAAATGGTCAGGGTCGGCGACACCGCATGGCGGCTCAACCGTCACCGAACTTTCAGATTACAGGATGGCGGTACGCTCTATGGTGCGCCCCTGGAAGATGTTAAGGGGTTGTCACATTAGGTCGCTGGCGGCCTTTATGATAGTTGAGCAGATCGGGAGAGTCCGCTTGATTGATCGATCTTTTGAGCCGAATTTTTGCCGCCACTGATTTGCCGCCACTGATTTGCCGCCACTGATTTGCCGCCACTGATTTGCCACCACTGAATCGGGGTGCCCGGTGGTCGATTGTTGGGTGACGGGTTGCCGCTAACCACAGCTCAGCTGCAAACTATAGGGTATTGGGCAGAGCTAAATTCCCCAATTTTGGAGATTCGATTTTGGTAGATCTAGGTCGTACGCATCCGATCGCGCGGGTAACCGGGCTGCTGCCATCCCGTCCACAGTGGCATCGGTGGCTGGGCCCATGCTCGCTGGCGATCGCCCTCATGGTGATCGCCCCGGCCCAGGGTCAGGTACTGCGCCCCGAGATTCGCTTTCCTTTTTTGGCCGACCCCCTGCAGGATGACCCCCTTGACCCACTGCTGCCCACCCCGGTTGTGGAGCGCCCCCTCAGCCCGCTGGAGCTGTACGCCCTAGAGCAAGACCTGGATCAACTAGCCCTAGAGACCGCAGCGCTGGACGCCGCCGGTGAGTCTGAGCAGGCCCGATTGAGCTGGCAGCGCGAGGTTCGGCTGCGGCGGATCTTGGGCATCGAGCAAGAGCTGGCGGCCATTGACCGAGTGGGGCGGGTGCTGCGCGATCGCAACGCCACCCAAGATCTACAGCTCTACGCCGTGCGCATGGATGAAATTCGGGCTGAGCTGAGCCTGCCGGAGGACCGCGAGCGATTGGAGAGCATGGCGGCCACCTATGTCGTGCTGGGCGATGTGGAGAGCGCCACCACCATTTACCGAGCCCTGGCCGATCGGGCCCAAGCCAGCGGCGATCGCGACGACCAGCGCCAGCAGCTCGAAATCTTGGCCACTCTCCAGGCCGACTGGTTTGACTTTACCCCGGCGGCGACGGTCTACGGTGAGCTGGTCGAGCTGGCCCAGGCCAGTGGCGATCGCGAGGGCGAACGGCGCTACCTAGAAGAGCAGGCCAACAACCTGGAACAGGCCCAGGATTTTGCCGGGGCGATCGCCCGGCGACAGCAGCTGCTCACCCTCTACCAAACCGACCCAGCCCTCTGGCCCCAGATTGCCCCACTCCAGCATCAGTTAGCCAGCAATTACCTCGCCCTGGGTGACCTCGACACCGCTACGCGTCAGTACCAAACCGCCTATACCAACGCCATTGAGCAAGAGCAGTTGGCGATCGCCGCCGTCGCCATCGCCGATCTGGCCGATATCTACAAAAGCCTGAACCGCTGGGAAGATGTGGGCTACCTCTACGAACAGCTGTTGCTAGTCGAGCAACAGGCTCACAACGCCTTTGGCATGATGGCTGCCTACGACCAGCTGGGCCAGGTGCACGAGCAGCTCGGCGGGGTTCAATCGGCCCTGGCTGCCTATCGTGAAGGTTTGGTGTTAGCTCGGGTATTGGGCACCCGTCAAACCTATTTTGAAACCCAGATTGCCCGACTCACAGGGGACGCTTCCTAATGGTTATCGAATGGCTCACCTTCGCGGTCGCGCCTGAGCACCGCGAAGCCTTTATTCGCATTGACAATGAAATCTGGACGGCGGCCTTGAGCCAATCTCCTGGCTATATCTCTAAGGAGGTGTGGATTTCGCCCGACCTCCACGATCAGGTGGTGTTGATTGTGCGCTGGCAAACCCGCGAACAGTGGAAGGCCATCCCCCAAGACTTGCTCGATGACATCGAGGCGCAGTTTCGAGCCGCAATCGGGTTTTCGTACCGTATGATCGACGCCCGTGAGTACCAGGTGCGGCGATATCCGCACTCTGCTGAGATACCCAAAGGTCGGGGCGCAGCCCTGCGCCCTTGAGAGGAAGCGAGATTATCGGGTATTTTCGTTGCCAGAATAGTCCTTAGTATCTGCTCGGCGGTACGAGGTCAGCCCGTGGATCTCCTCCGATACCGCCTGTACCCGGGGCAGCTGAGGGTGGCAAAGCCAGACCAGGGCCGGTCAAAAGGCTGCAAAGGATCGGGTTGTTTGACACAATACCCATAGATGCCCTGGATCCCAACCCTCTATGGACTTTGCCGCCGCCCTACCGACATTCTTTATTACCCTGCGTGAGGGGGTCGAAGCGGCCCTTGTCGTTGGTATCGTGCTGGCCTGCCTGGCGAAGGCCAATCGCCAGGTGCTCAACCCCTGGGCCTACGCTGGCGTTGCCGCTGGCCTGATGGGCAGTGTCATGTTGGGGATTGCCCTGGGGCTGGGTCTCCAGCAGCTCCAGCAGGGATTGCCCGGTTTGCAAACGGTGGTGAAGCCACTGCTGAATGTGCTGTTTGGCGCGATCGCCGTGATTATGCTGAGCTGGATGCTGCTGTGGATGACCCGCCAGTCTCGCGGCCTCAAGGATGAAATTGAAGGCACTGTACAATCGGCCCTCGACGACGCCCAAACCGCAGGCTGGAGCGTCTTTAGCCTGGTGTGCATCGCCGTGCTGCGGGAGGGGTTTGAGACCGTGCTGTTTATCTTTACCAACGTAGATACCAGCCTGGCGGCGGGGGGCGGGGCGATCGCCGGTTTGCTAGGCGCCACCCTGATTGGCCTAGCCCTATTTCGCTGGGGCGTGCGCATTAACCTCAAGCGCTTCTTTCAGGTGATGGGGGTGCTGCTGCTGCTAATTGTGGGGGGCCTGGTGATTTCAATCTTTAAAAACCTCGACGCGGCCCTTGCCGTCATCGGCCAGCTCAACCCCGCTGCCGACCTGTGCTTTAGCCAGACCTCCTGCATTCTGGGGCCGCTGCTGTGGAACGGCAGCGGCATTCTGCCCGATCGCCAGTTCCCCGGCATTGTGTTGAAGGTCTTGCTGGGCTACCGCGATCACCTCTACTTAGTGCAGCTCATGGCCTACTTAGGCTTCTTAGCCGTGATCGGCAGCACCTATTTCCGCAGCCTCAATCCACCGCTCTCAGACTCTGGCAAAACCGCCCCTAGCCAGTTCTAAAGACAATTCTGGCAACAACGCGATATACTCCCTTCGGGCATTACCCCACGCCATTAACCCACGAAGGATATACCCATGGTCGCTGTCGCCATTCTTGCCGCCGGGCGCGGCACTCGGATGAAATCGAGCCTGCCCAAGGTGCTGCACTCGGTGGGGGGCAAGTCGATGGTGGAGCGTGTCCTCGACGGGGTGGCCGACCTCAACCCCAGCCACCAGTTGATCGTAGTGGGGTTTGGCCAAGACCAGGTCAAAGCGGCCTTAGCCCACATTCCGGGTCTCACCTTTGTCGAGCAGCGAGAGCAACTGGGTACGGGCCACGCGGTACAGCAGTTAATTCCCCACCTAGAGGGGTTTGACGGTGACCTGCTGGTGCTCAACGGCGACGTGCCCCTGCTGCGGCCTGAGACCATTCAAACAATGGTGACCACCCATCAGGAAAAGGGCAACGCCGCTACCCTCCTCACGGCCCAGTTCACCGACCCTACAGGTTACGGACGGGTCTTCTGCGCCGATCAAGACCTGATTACAGAAATCATCGAGCACCGCGATTGCAACCCTGCCCAGCGCCAGAACCCGCGCATCAATGCTGGTATTTACTGCTTTAACTGGGCTCAGCTGATGACGGTGCTGCCCCACCTCAGCGCCGACAACGACCAGCAGGAGTACTACCTCACCGATGTGGTCAAAGACCTGGCTCCGGCTATGGCGCTAGACGTAGCTGATGGTCAGGAGATCTTTGGCATCAACAGCCGCAAACACCTGGCCGAGGCCTACGCCATTCTGCAAGACCGCATCAAAGACTATTGGATGGCGACTGGTGTCACCCTGATTGACCCCGGCAGCACCACCATCGATACCACGGTTCAGATCGCCCCCGACGTGGTGATCGAACCCCAAACCCACCTGCGCGGTAAAACCTTCGTGGGCACCGGCAGCCGCATTGGCCCCGGCAGTCTGATCGAAAATAGTCAAATTGGGGCCCATGCCACGATCGCATTTTCTGTAGTCAGCGACAGCACCGTGGGCCGTGGCGCGCGGGTTGGCCCCTACGCCCATCTGCGGGGTGAAGCCGGGGTGGGCGAGGGCTGCCGCATCGGCAACTTCGTCGAAATCAAGAAAGCAACCCTGGGCGCAGGCACCAATGTGGCCCATCTGTCGTACCTGGGTGACGCCACCCTGGGCAATAAGGTGAACGTGGGGGCGGGCACCATTACCGCCAACTACGACGGCTATCAGAAACATCAGACCGTCATTGGCGATCGCACCAAAACCGGCAGCAACAGCGTTCTTGTCGCCCCCGTCACCATTGGCAACGACGTCACCATCGCCGCTGGCTCAGTGGTGCGCAAAGACGCCCCCGACAACTGTTTGGTGGTCTCCCGGGCGCCGCAGAAGAACCATGAAGGCTGGCAGCCCAGGCATTTGCGGGAAGAAAAAGAGTAGGTGGGGGGATGGGGAGG
>NZ_JADEWX010000210.1 GCF_015207395.1 Nodosilinea sp. LEGE 07088 | reverse complement strand
CCTCACTCCCCCGCTCCCTCACTTCCCCGCTCCTCACCTCCCTCGTCGCGTATAAAATAGACCTTTACCGCCACCCCGACCATGGCCTCGGCCCCCGACTCTGACCTCAAACCCGGCCATCTCTACGTGGTGGGCACCCCCCTGGGCAACCTGGAAGACATGACCTTTCGAGCGGTCAGGCTTTTACAGTCAGTGGATCTAATTGCCGCCGAAGACACCCGCCATACCGGCAAACTGCTTCAGCATTTTCAGATCACCACGCCCCAGATCAGCTACCACGAGCACAATCGCCAGAGTCGCATTGGCGAGGTGTTGCACCATTTGCAAACCCGCCAGCACGCCGTAGCGCTGGTCAGCGATGCGGGTATGCCGGGGATCTCAGACCCAGGCTATGAGTTGGTGGCGGCCTGTGTTGAAGCCAATATTCCGGTAGTGCCCATACCGGGGCCAACGGCGGCGATGACAGCGCTGTGTGTATCAGGGTTACCCTGCGATCGCTTCATTTTCGAGGGTTTTCTCCCGCTCAAGGGCAAAGATCGCACCGCCCGACTAGAATCCCTAGCCCAGGAGGAGCGCACTATAGTTCTCTACGAAGCACCCCACAAGCTGCTCAAAACCCTAGCCGATCTCACCGCCGCCCTGGGTGCAGAGCGACCCATCACCCTGGGCCGCGAACTCACCAAACGATTCGAAGAATTTTGGCGCGGCACCCTGGGTGATGCCCTAGCGCACTACCAAATCACCGCCCCCAAGGGCGAATTCACCATAGTCATTCAGGGGGCAACCCGCGACGTTCCGGTGGTGTCTGAGCAGGCGCTCAAGGCTGAGCTAGAGCGCCTGCTGCACGAGGGAATTTCGCGCGCCGATGCCAGCCGCCAGCTAGCCAAAGCCACCGGGCAACCCAAAAAGCTGATCTATCAACTTTCGTTGGGCATTGACACCGATGGAGGCGCTGGCTAGTCGGCTGTAGCCTGCATTCTGTGCCTATTCTCAATGACTTAGAGCTGGGTCAGGCGATCGCAGTCGGGAGCAATCGCTCTTAAAACCAGGCTTCATTGTCTAACCAGCGCATAACCTCAGCCTCAGAATATAGGCACTTACGCTGGTTAGTGCGGGGATCGTAGACTTGCCACCACAGGTGACCCGAGGGATCGGTCGTTGCCGTGATCTTGGGCTCTAGGCGCTGGGCATGCCACTGGCGGATGCGCTGCATCAGACCCCCAAACCAGCCGCCAGCAGACTCTTCGGGTGGAGCGTCGGGGTTTGGGGCGGTGGTCTCAGCGGAGGAGCGTTTTTGAGGATAACCGACGGCTCCCAGCTGGTAACGGAGCTGGTGCGGTTGTGGTTGGTGAGCTCGTTGGGCTTCTCGATCGTTAAATTTCATGGGATAGGGCTCCTGACAGAGAAATCTCTGGGATTTTGGTAACAGAGACTACTTTTATTATCCCTGATTCAAAGAAATCTTCAATACCACTAAGAAAAAATTATTATTGTTTACAGTGAACTTTTATTCTCTCTGTCCCTGCCTGAGGTGGGGCGATCGCGAGAACCGTCAGGGTATCACCCTAGGCGGCTGTATTCGATGACGCCATCAAGCTCAGCGTTCAGAGCAAGCTTGGCCTCTCTAGTTGATGTAAGTCTGCAACAGGCTGATCACCGCCGCTACCGAAGCCAGCGAGGCCGTCTCGGTAGCGGTGTGGTACTCGGTAGTGGGAATTTGCAGCGTGGTGCCCGTCACGGCTCCGTCGGTGGCGGCAGTGAGGCGGCCCATCTCGGTGCGGCCCAGGGAGTAGGGCTTGGGTCGAGTCAAGTTTTGGGCAGCAATATAGTCGTCTTTGTAGCTGTAGGCAATGCCGAGGCGATCGCAGCGATCGGCCAGATCTAGGGTGATGCCGGGGGCAAAGTCGGCGCTGGCGTCTTTGCGGCGCAGGGTGACAAGCTGCTCGTCGGCGGCTTCGCGGTTGTGGTAGGGGCTGGTGTCGAGGGCAATCAGGCGATCGGTGCCCAGGCGCTGGCGCTGAAACCACGACAGGGCATAGCGCCAGCTGCGGCCCGACTCTTCTTGGGCGGTAAACAGGGCGGTGCCCTCAAAGCCGCAGCGAAACAAAAAAATAATGATAGCGGCGCTGATCACATTGTCGAGTTGGGCCGAGATGTAGCCGTCATTAAATTGCAGGCGATCGAGGAACGAAACCGGCGTGCCCGGTTGCAGGTAGTCTAGCCCTTCGACTTCAAAGATTAGGTTGTGGCGCTCGGGGCAAATGAAGGAGTTGGTAATCACCCCCTGGCCGATGTAAGTGCCGGTATAGGGCAGGTGAGCCTGCACCCGCTGGCCCTGAAAGCGATTTTCAATGATGTGGAGCATCTCCTCAGATACCGAGTCGCCCGTCAACTCGCTCTGGTTGCCCGCAATAAAAGCAGCATACTGAAACTCATTCGGCCCGGTACAGAGCAGCCCATGGCGGTCGATGTGGGCCGACAGCATCAGCTCGTGGGGGCGGCTACCCTGGGCCACCAAGACACCGTGATAGTGGCTGACCTCGGCCCCGACTTCTTCGAGCTCGCGGCGCAGCACCCGAAAGAAAGAGTCTTCACTGCCCACGACGGAGGGTTCGCGGATGAGAAACTGCAAGATTTCAAGAAAATCGGCCAGCCCTTCGAGGGCAATGGGGTCACCCACCGCAGCGGCCTGGGGAGACTCAATGGGGTTGAGCAGCTGATCGACAACCAGGTTAAGTGGGCTCATAGCGAGTCGTGCCTCCTAGGGGTGGGCTGTACGAGGTGCAGCGCAAAGGGTGGTTTGGTTTGGTCGCGCTAATGTCGGCCCGCGATGGATGTTACGGATGGCGGGGAGCAGGGGACTACGGAACCGGCTCCGCTGCCCTGAGCAGGCTTGCTTATAACCTGCCTTGACTCTACTCAGAACCATCGCGATCGCCATGTAGACAAGCAGACTACTGCGAAGCCCCGGTTGGTTTAGTGCAGGCCAATACAAATCGGTGAGGTCATGGTGAGGTCATGGTGAGGTCATCATGCAATCCTGCAAACCCCAGTGGAGAACCGGAGTATACTGTGAGGTATCGCTCTTTACCTGCTCTGCCTGTGGATTTGTCGTCTAAAAGTGAATACGCGCTGCTGGCGCTGCTGGAACTGAGCCCCCACTATGCCAGTGGCGAACCACTGCAAATTCGCCAGATTGCCAGCCAGCAAAACATTCCCGATCGCTACCTGGAGCAGTTGCTGGCTACCCTACGCCGGGCCGGTCTGGTAAAAAGCCAGCGGGGGGCGCGGGGGGGCTATTTGCTAGCCCGCGATCCGTGGAAGATTACCCTTTATGATGTGGTGAGCTGTATTGAGGGGTTTGAGGGGCAGCCCGACCCGACCCAGGTGGCCGATACGCCCGAGGCCCAGGTGATCCAAAATGTGTGGGGTGAGGTGCGTCAGGCGGCTGAAGGGGTGCTGCAAAAGCACACGCTACAAGACCTGGTCGAGCAGCGCAACGCCCAGCAGCAAGTCGACATTATGTATTACATCTAGGCCAGGCCCATGCGAATTGCCGAAAACGTGACCCAGCTGATTGGCCGTACCCCGCTGGTGCAGCTCAACCGCATTCCAAAGGAGACGGGCTGCCTGGCCCGACTGGTGATTAAGTTAGAGGGCATGAACCCCTCCGCCTCGGTCAAAGACCGCATCGGCATCAACATGATCGAAGCCGCTGAGGCGGAGGGGCTGATCACCCCCGGCCAGACCACCCTGGTCGAGCCCACCTCGGGTAACACCGGCATTGCCCTGGCCATGGCGGCGGCGGCCAAGGGTTATCGCTTGATTCTCACCATGCCCGAGACCATGAGCTCAGAGCGGCGGGCGATGCTGCGGGCCTACGGTGCCGAGCTAGAGCTGACCCCAGGCACGGCGGGCATGTCAGGCTGCATTCAGCGAGCCCAGGATATGCTCGATGCCCTGCCCAATGCCTACATGCTGCAACAGTTTCGCAACCCCGCCAACCCCGATATTCACCGCCGCACTACCGCCGAAGAGATCTGGGCCGACACCGATGGCCAGGTGGATATGCTGGTGGCCGGGGTGGGTACGGGCGGCACCATTACCGGCGTGGCCGACGTGCTAAAGCAGCGCAAGCCCGACTTTAGGGCGATCGCGGTCGAGCCGGTCAATAGCCCGGTGCTCTCAGGCGGTCGCCCCGGCTCCCACAAAATTCAGGGCATTGGGGCCGGGTTTATCCCCGAGGTGCTCAATGTAGACCTGATCGACGAGGTGGTGCAGGTGGCGGATGAGGATGCGATCGCCTACGGTCGCCGCCTGGCCCGTGAAGAGGGGTTGCTCTCTGGCATTTCCACTGGCGCGGCGGTAAAGGCCGCCGTGGAGGTCGGCTGCCGTCCCGAAAATGAGGGCAAGCTGATCGTAATTATTCAGCCCAGCTTTGGGGAGCGCTACCTGAGCACGCCGCTGTTTCAGGATCCAGAGCTGATGGCCCCGCTGGCGATCGGATAGTTTCTTGCAGGCCCCAAATTTACGCCGCTTTGACTGACCAGGCATCTGACATCGATCGAGTTGGCATCGCGGTTGCCTAACGGTGCCCATCACCCACCGCAGATAACCTCTCGCTCCCAACAGACAAACCCCCGGCGGTCGGTGTGCATGGGCGTTGTTAGCTGGTGTCTACCATCTGTGAACACGCCTGCTTAGATATTCAAACCCCAGTACCCGGAAGCTGCCAAGCCTTTTGAGCATTGGGTTTCGTACCTCAACCAAGCCTATGCGATTAGCGATCGCACTTACTTTCGACGTAAGCCAGATCGGCCGCGTGTCTCGCCAGTGCCTCACGAGCAGTTTCCCAGGCGGCATCTTCGTCATAGAGAGCCGAATGTAGATAGGCCGCCGTCATTCGTTGGACAATGGCCAGGCGATCCGGGTTTTCGTCGCCAGTTTCCTTTGCATCATATCCCGCGATCCCGCCAAGCCCGTGCATTCCGCCTATCAGCGTCAAAAGGCTGTCGCAGCCGGGGCCATCGCGATAGGCAGCGGTATACCATTCTGGCCCGCACACAGTCATGAACGGGTTCACATCCGCATCACCGACAACCACGAGAGATTTCGTGATCAAATGCGAGTAATCTGGGTTCAGTTCCGTGAAGTTCTCACGTGCAAAGTCGCTCAGTTCATCTCCTCCATTACCGGGAGGAGCCAGGAGAACTCCGACCTTGATCCGAGGTTCAATCACGCTGACGTCATGGTCAGCATCTCGCCTAGAGTCCGTCAATCGTGCGCCAAGCAACATACCGACTGTCTGCCCCCCCATCGAGTGACCAACTGCAGCAATCTTTCCATGATCCAACCGTTGTGAAAGGGTAGGAATCATCCGCTCGATTTCGGACAGATTATCCAGAATCAGTTTCATCTCGTCGACCCGCGACCGCCAGAACAGCGGTGCGCCCGGAAGATCATGAGACAGACCCGCGACTTTCGAGTTGGCATGTGTAGGCTGAATCACTGCGAAGCCCTGTTCTGCATAGAAGTTTGCAAGCGGGCCATACCCATCCTTTGAAGGCAGATACAGGGACGGACCATCACCGTGAGACAAGAGGATGATCGGGAGTTTGCCCCCCTCCAAAGGAGCCGTAATTCGCATTTCGAGCGGTTGTCCGCGTTGCGGTACGGACAACGTCACGGGACTGATCGAGATCGTTTGGCGGATCTCACCAACCGGAAGGTGCCGCGACTTGTCGAGAAGTTTGTTCATACTTCACTCCGAAAAGATGTTGTGAGGTTGCATTAGACGGGAACGCGACAAGATTTTGTCAGAGAGGCTGAGGTTTCCATCTAGCTCCGGTGACTTGGACTCGGTCATCAATACTAAGCTTCGCGGCATAACTGCTCGCGCTCACCTGATTCAGACTCTCTTCACAACTCAATGAAAAAGCAAGTATGTTCCGGTGCCGCGCGGTTGTTAAATGACGCAGCGAGATTCAGAGGTTACGGGGTCATACCAGGACTGCAAAGCGCAGCTTCAGCCGCGAATGAAGTCCAGCACGTCAGCGTTAAATTGCTCGGCTTGCAGCTGAGCAAGGCCGTGGCCGCCGCCTGGATAGACCTTTAGCACTGCGTCTTGGACGATTTCAGCGGCGCGATTTGCAGACGCTTCAATTGGCACGATCTGATCATCATCCCCATGAATAGTCAGCGTCGGGCGGGCGATCGCCTCAAGATCTGCGGTGTAGTCGACTTCCGAAAATTCATGGATACAGTCATAAAGACCTTTGATACCGCCAGACATACCCTGAAGCCAGAAGCTTTCGCGGAAACCTTCATTGTCGTCGACGCCCCCACGATTGAAGCCATAGAAAGGCGTGGTGAGATCGCGGAAGAACTGTGAACGGTTCAGGGCGGTGCCGTTTCGGATACCGTCAAAGACCTCCAACGGGGTGCCATTGGGATTCGCATTGGTCTTGAGCATCAGCGGTGGAACCGCACCAACCAGTACAACCTTGGCCACACGCTCATTGCCATGGCGTCCGATGTAGTGGGACACTTCCCCGCCGCCGGTCGAGTGGCCAATCAGAATCGCATCGTGCAGATCGAGATGTTCGATGAGCTCAGCAAGATCATCGGCATAGCGATCCATGTTATTGCCGTCCCAAGGTTGTGCCGAACGCCCGTGCCCGCGACGGTCATGGGCAATCACTCGATAACCCTGCTGGCCAAAAAACAGCATCTGGGCATCCCAGGCATCGGCGCTCAACGGCCAGCCATGGGAGAACACAATCGGCTGGCCGCTGCCCCAATCCTTGTAGAAAATATCAGTTCCATCGCTCGTCGCAAACTTCATTTTGAGATCTCCTTTCAGTTTGGATTTCTTGGGCTGAGCCTAGTTTTGGGAAGAGCGCCAGGGCCGGAGCACCAACCCAAGCGGTAAGCCTTTAACCAGCGATGTCATGACAGACCAGGCTACGATGAAGAAGTTCCAGACATAGACCCGTCAACGAGCTTTGCCAAGTCATCTAACACCCACCATATGGGGCAGCTTTGTCAGGCAGTAGCTCAATCAGGTAGCCTGACTACCAACTCCATTTCAACCTTAAGATCCGGCGCTGCTAGAGCCTGAACCCCAACCCCAGTCACACATGGCTGAGCACCTTCAAAAGTGGATAAAAATGACGGCATAAGCTCTTCTAATTTTTCAGGCGTCAGATCAACGACATAGACCCTTGCTATCACAACATCCTCCGGCTTGGCGCCTGCTGCCTCCAGGGCAGAGTGAGCATTTTGTGAAACAAGCCTCATTTGCTCAACTAAACTTTCTGGCACCGGTTCATCACTTGGCTGCCATGCCACCTGGCCCGATATGTAGGCCATGCGGCCGGGCTCAACAACAGAAATTTGCGAATAGCCCATTTCACTAGAATTAGGCAACAATTTTGGATTGATGCGAATAATATTTTTTGACATATACACCTCGAATTAGAATTAAAGGACTACACTAATTTATGCCTTCTTTGCTGGCAAATTACTAGAAGCCAATGCGTTATTCACTAAGATATCGACTTTGCCATATTGAGCAATGGCTGCATCGAACAAAGCAGTCATATCGCCTGGAGATGCCACATTTGCTTGCACTGCGATCGCGGTGCCACCTACCGTAGTAATCTCGTCCACAACGCCTTTTGCAGCAGCTTCGCTACCAGAGTAATTGATAACTAGACTGCTGCCTTCTTTTGCCAAATCCTTTGCAATGACGCTACCAATTCCCCGCGAAGATCCTGTGACGATTGCTACTTTATCTTGTAAGCTGCTCATAAGATCTAACCACCCTAAGAAATATTGAGACTGCTTCAGTTAAGCAACACTCCGGACAGTTTTTGGCAGGTAACGGTAGAGTGCGGGTTTCAGCCCTCTTCAACAGCAGTCTGACCGACGAGAAATCAAGGATTTCGGCGCTTGTTTGGTAAAGTGTCCGGACTATTGTTAAGGGAACCTCAAAAATACAAATCCTATTGATAATGACAACGAGACTTCAAAGTTTCCGGGCTCCAAAAATTCTCAACAAGGCAATTAATCGAGGTGCTCCTAAGCTTAATCCCTAGCATCAACAGATGACCTCTCACTTCCCCTAACCGAAAACGCAAGCAGTAGAACGTTTCCGCTCACCGGACGCAGCTAACCTTTGCAACTCAATCGACCATATCCTAACATTCCGGTGCAGTAACTTGTTATGCAGGGCAACTTACGAGAGTGACTCTCGCAACATTACTAACTTCTCCGGCAAAATTCGGTAGTAGATCCATGTCCCTCGCCGCTCCCGCTCCAGCAAACCGGCCTCATACATGATCTTGAGATGATGACTCACGGTTGGTTGTGACAACCCTAACGGCTGTGCTAATTCACAGGCGCAAACCTCTCTATTTGGCTGCGCTGCGATCAAGCTCAGCATCTGCAACCGCACGGGTTCGCCCAACGCACGAAAAGGTACAGCGAGGTGAGTCGCCTCATCAAGTGTCAAACGCCCCGTCAGCAAAGAAGAACAGCAAGAAGCAGCAGGTTTAGATAACTTCATGCCTTCTATATTGACACATATCAATATAGCTTGCCATAATATCGATAGACTCAAATATCGATACTCATCAATATAGTGAGGATCAAATCATGACTCGTGTTCAATTGGCGCTCAATGTTAGTGATATCGATGCTGCTGTGGATTTCTACACCAAACTATTTGCAACTGAGCCAGCAAAACGCCGTCCAGGCTATGCGAACTTCACCATCGCTGAGCCACCCTTGAAACTGGTTCTGATGGAAAACCCTGGAGCTGCAGGCAAGCTAAATCACTTGGGGGTAGTGGACTAACGTAAAGGATGGAGAAAAAATAAGGCAACGCTGTCGTATTTATAGATTCTGAGGGGGTAGCCTCCATGGCCATTGAGATGACCTGTCCAACCTGTGGGTCTCACGACATCTCCA
>NZ_JADEWX010000209.1 GCF_015207395.1 Nodosilinea sp. LEGE 07088 | reverse complement strand
GGGCTAGGGGATGGGGTTGATTTAATCGTCAGCACCGCTCGGCTCAACCAGGTGATCGACCATGCGGTGGGCGATATGACCCTCACGGCCCAGGCGGGGGTGAAGCTGGCGGATTTACTGCCGCTGCTGGCGCAGCACAACCAGTTTCTTGCCGTGGATCCAGCCTATCCAGAGCAGGCCACGCTTGGCGGCATTGTCGCTACAGCCGACACGGGTGCTTTACGCCAGCGCTATGGCGGTCTGCGGGACATGCTGATCGGCATTTCCTTTGTGCGCTACGACGGCGCGATCGCCAAGGCAGGCGGTCGGGTAGTCAAAAATGTCGCGGGCTACGACCTGATGAAGCTGATGACCGGCTCCTACGGCACCCTGGGGGTAATTTCTCAGCTCACCTTTCGCCTGTATCCAGGGCAAGATGTGTCGAAAACAGTGGTGATTACCGGATCAGCCAGCGCAGTAGAATCCCTAGTCAGCACCCTACGCCTGTCGTCTCTAACTCCGGTGGCCATGGATGTGATTTCTCCGGCCTTGACCGCACCCCTGGGCTATGGTGAAACCTTCGCCCTGCTAACCCGGTTTCAATCTATCGACCCAGGGGTGGAAGAGCAGGTGGCAGCACTCTTAGGCATGGTGGGTGGTGAGCTATCCGCCACGATCCTGGAGGGCGACGCCGATGAGCGGGTTTGGACCACCGTTGGCGAGGCTTGCTTGTCTCATTCCAGCGAACAGGATGATGCGGTGGTAGCCAAAGTAGGCCTGCTACCGGCCCAGGCAGTGCGTTGGTTGGATGGGCTACCTCCAGGGAGTTTGGCCCGGCTCAATGCGGGTAGCGGGATAGGCATGGTGCGTTTGGCAGGGGCTCAAGCAGACGTCATCCATAAGCTGCGATCGCAGAGCGAAGCCGCCAACGGCTACCTTACTCTGCTCGAAGCTCCGACCTCGATCAAGCAATCGGTGGATGTCTGGGGCTACAGCGGCAACGCTCTGGCCATAATGAAAGCGCTAAAAGCGCAGTTTGACCCCCATAATACCCTCAGCCCCGGTCGCTTTGTAGGCGGTATTTGATGATCAGGAGGTGACTAAAGCGGCACTACACACCGGCAAGTCCCCCTGACCGGTGATTCAATCCTAGGCCCGCTACCACAGACGGAGCTGGGTAACAGCGATGTAGCCGCTAAAGCAGATGGCCACGTCTGAGTCAGGGTCGTGGCGGCGGTTGCCGTAGTCACCGACGTAGTAAAACTGGCCCTGGTCAACTTTAAATTCGGTCGGCAACGGTTGGGTGCAAGGCGCACAGAAGACTATCTCTGGTTCTGGATCGCCCGGTGTCAGATGGGGCAAATTGACGTTCCAAAAGCATCCAGGGGGCGGCGTCTTGGCCATCAGAGTATCCAGTACTCGGGTAGCTAGGCGGGTAGCCAGAGCCCAATCGATGGGGCGACGCTGCTGAATGTAGTGGGAGAGGGCAATGCCCGGCACCCGCAACAGAGTGGCTTCGCGCACGGCGGCAACGGTACCCGACAGGTAAATATCGGCACCCAAATTGCCCCCGGCATTGATACCCGATAGCACCCAGGTGGCCTCGGGGCACAGGTGGCTAAGGGCTACCCGGGTGCAGTCAGCGGGGGTGCCGCCAATGGCAAAGGCGCGATCGCTGCGCGGCACTATGGCAATCGGGCCACCCCGATTCATCTGGTGGCTACAGCCCGACAGATGCCGATCGGGGGCCACTACCCAGGGAGCGCGATCGCCCAGGGCCACCCGCAGGGCCTGAATACCAGGGGCATCAATGCCGTCGTCGTTAGTGAGCACAAAGGTCATCGATGAATGCCTGGAATGCCGGATCTGGATATTTCAGCTCTAACCCCCACTGAGAGACTCAACGGGCTCAGTAGGCGTCGAGGGATTGGTCGGTAGCGGGGTAACCACCCCGGGTGGAGCATCGTTATCGCGTCTTAATTCTTCTATTGGCGTAGGCAATACCCCGAGATTGGGCTCAGCGCTCTGGAGATCGACCTCCGTCATGACATCGTTGATCAGATTCGGGTCTAAGATACCATCGTTTGTGCTGAAGGGAAGCTGCTGCGCCAGGGCCGCCAGTAAATCGGGGCGTAGGGCCGCCAGCGGTTCATCGGCAGCGGGTTGGTAGTCAGGGTTAGCCAGGTCTAAATTTGCGATTAAATTACTGGTCTGGTAAAACTCCAGCAGGTCAAATTCTACAATTTGCGACGTCACACCGTTAATCAAAGTCATTTGCCCCGCGTAGAGGGCAAACTCCTGTCCGGGTGCCCCAGTGGTAATCGATACGGGGCCGGTCGTCGAATTGGCCAGGGCCATGACCAGGGTGAGATTACGGGATGGTACATGGCGCACCACGACCCCTGAGCTGTTGAGCCCCACGGTGGCGTTAGGGGTCTGAATGGTGGTGCGTCCCTGGCCGGGGGGCACAAATAGAACAGCGGTGCCCTGGCTGAGGTGCAGCTTACGGGTTTGAGGCCAAAAGCGGAGATTGGCCTGTTCGCCCAACCGCGCGAGCGAGCCATCGTTAAACAAGACCTCGGCATTGGCCAGGGCCGCTGTGCTCAGGGTGTCGCCTGGGCCAAAACACTCAGCTAACGCCGCTGGCCGCGCGCCCTGGGTCGATACCAAATTGACTTGGTTGGTGCTAGTTCGTACGGTGGCCGGGGCTAAGGGCACTCCGGCCACTGCCGGAGCCGCGATCGCAATCCCACTGACCATAGTCAGGAGCCCCAAAGGAGTCAGGAGCCCCAAAGGCAAATCATAGGTACGAAAAAACATAGCTTAATGAATCGCCCCATCAGCGGTGAACAAAAGAGTTGCAGGGTCTAAGTCGTTGAAGTGAAGGATCTGCAAGCTTGTCTACTAGGCCAGCCAGCCTCCCTTGCCCTAACGTACCCCGACAGTCGTAGTAGTGCACCAGGGGCCACACCCCGGCCCCATCCTGAGCGCCACCCCAATGCCTAGATGGTGTTTGCCCAGGTGCAGGTCAAGAGCTGAGGAAACTTAGTTTTACGGTACGCGTCTGGCAGTTAAGATTTAGGCCAGTGCATAATTCTTGTGTGCCGGTTGGTTAAAAATTTGGTGAAACTTCGCTTTAATTTCAGGAATGACCGGCAAAATCAGTGAATCTACGGGTGACTACAGCAACCACCATTCCATTTGGAACGATTCCCTTGGCTCAGCAGTACACCCCTTTTCAACTGGCATTAGCCTGCTTTGGTCTGCTCTGCTGTGGGGCACTGCCCAGCCAGGCCAGCCCAGCCCCAGGTGGCGACCCAGTGCTCGATGGTTTATCTGAGACCAGCCCTTTAATCGTCGGGCTAGAGGCCCCAACACAATCGCCTGGTGACCAGGGTATAGCCCCTCCCCCAGGGTCATTCCTAGGGCAGCCGCGATCAGTGGCCGACAAGGCCCAGACTGAGGTTGGGAGCTCTCGTCTCACGCGACCCTCCCCAATAGCGCCCCAGCGCGATGCACCCCTGCTGGAACCCTATCTGACCACCTCAGAGGGGCTAGTATCACCGTCTCCATCGGCAGTAGGGCCTATTTCTGATTCAGCGAGTTCACGAAGAGAGTCAATTTTTCAGCCCGCTGGGAGCGGTCTGGCCCAGGTAGATCCCGATGACGATCCAGATTCTCAGGATCCCGAGTTAGGTATTATCCAGATTCGGAGTCTGACAGAAGATACCGACCTAGGAATTTTACGGATTCGTCAACCCCCTAATATTCCGGCTCTAGAGCCCCAGCCTCAGCCCCAAATTGGGTTTTTGACGGCGCGGATTGCGATCGCCAACAGCGACAACATCCTGCTGGCGGTTAACGATGTCGGCGGGTTAACAGGCGATACGTTCTTGCGCCCTTCCCTGTCTTTTGCCGTCTATCCCTCCCTGGGCCCCCAAACCGTCCTCATCGGCACCGCCGATATAGGGCTACAGCGCTATGTTAGTCAGTCAGTCCTCAACTACGACGATTTGCGATTTCGGGTAGGGATACGCCAGGGGCTAACGCCGCGTAGCTATGGGCAGTTGGTTTTTACCTATCAAGAGCTGTTTCGCCCCGGCGGTAACCGCAATCGCTTCTTTAAAAACACGGCCTTGGGCCTAACCCTGGGCCGCCGCGACCCCATTACTCCCCAACTGGTGCTTGACTCCTATTATCTGATTCAGTTCAACGGTTCCCAGGCTGCGAGAGGGGCTACATCGGTTGACTTTAGCCGCATTTTTCAATCGGGAGGTGCATACTTGGGCTACGACATCACCCCTCGACTACAGACCGGTATCAGCTACCAGCTCAACCTGATCGATTACACTGCCCAAGATCGTTACGATACGTTTCAACAGGTGATTGGGCAAGTTGTCTATCGCATTAGCCCCGCTATTCGCATGAGTATTTACGGGGGGGTTAGTTTTGGTCGATCCTCTGAGCCACTGGTGCAATTTAACGACACCTTCGTGGGTGCCTCGATTGATGCCACGATACCCTTGTTTTAAGAGTATTTGGTACTACAGATGAGTCATGCTAACCACCGCCGCCAGCGTTTAGCCCCTGCCCTAGGGGGGCTAATGCTGCTTTTAAGCGCATCCTGTAGCACGTCATTGTTGCCCTTTAAGGCCAGCCCCAGCCAGGCCCGCAGCTACGTGGGTGAACCCAAGACTTTGGTGGTGTCAACAGAACCGGCTTTTCCTCCCTTTGTCTATCTTGCCGACGACGGAGAGTTAGCGGGCTTTGACGTCGATTTGATCACCGAGGTCGCTCAACGGCTCGGGCTAGAGGTCTATTTTGCCTACATTCCCTTCGATGGGCTAATCGCTACCCTAGAAGCCGAAACGGCTGATGCGGCGGTCGATGCTATCACCATTACGGCTGAGCGCGATCGGTTGATTGACTTTTCGCGGCCCTACTTTAAATCGGGGTTGGCTATTGCCATCCGCTGTGACGAGGTCGGCATAGCTGGACTACAAGACCTGGCAGGCAAAAAAATTGCCGTCAAGCTAGGCACCACTGGGGCCGACCTGGCGGCTCAGGTGCCCGACGTCCGTCTGATTACTTTTGACTCGGCAGAAAAAGCCCTGACCGATTTAGAGAAAGGCAATGTAGATGCGGTTATTAAAGACAGGCCCACCACTCTGGGCATGATGGAGTTGGCCAACCTGCAAAACATTTGTCTGCTGGATGAGCTGCTGACTGAAGAGTACTACGGCATTGCCCTACCCCCTGACTCACCCAACAAACCCCTAATTGACGCCACCCTAGAGGCCATGCAGGCTGACGGCACCATTGACCGCCTGCATCGTGAGTGGTTTGGCTATGCCCCCGAGCCCGTGCCTAACAAAGTCTACTAAGCGTCAAAACTAGTCTATGTCCGATGATATGCGGGTGATATAGGGCCTAACCATCGATCTCCGCCAGCTCGATCACCTGGTTCTCGTAGTCTCTGACGAGAAAATTGAGGGGTTTCTCGCGGCGAATTTTGTGCTGCACACCCCCGAGCTGCACGCGCATCAGAATGTATTCCAGACAGCTGTGATCAAAGCAGACATGACGCTGCTGGTTGCGGGCGCCCAAACTCGCGCCGCCCACGACGTGAAGCTGGGTGTTTTTACGCAGTTGGTACCACAGCCCTTCGGGGCTGTTCAGGCTGCTTTGGCTGGTCAAACCCGTGGCCCCGCCTAAATACATTGGGTCAAGCCCCGCAGTACCAAGGGTCTGTTCGTAGTTGTAATAGTAGTGCAGCGGCACCTCAGCGGCGGGGAGATTGAGCATGCCTTCGTAAAAGCTGCGGGCCACCTCCAAATCAGACACCATCACCGTGTAGACCTTGGGGGCGCTTTTGAGAAACATCCACATTGCCCCGGCATAGGCTACCAGCAGCATGACCATAATGCCCTGAGTCGACATAATGCTGTCGAGGGGTAGCCCTAACAGGGCAGCTGGAATCGGGGAAGGCAGCAATAGGTCAAACAACATAGGCTTCTACGTGAATAGCACAACGAATGTGTAAATGGGCCGAATGTGTAAATGGGCTCGATTCCAGCTAGGCAATGCCCTGCAAATCTAGTGTATCAACTCTGCAATAAAATCCTGTCGGCATGACTGGGTATTGGCCAGGTTCTCTGCCCACGCACCTGTACCAGAACCCCTGAGGCGACTAAAGCCTTAGCGGACGTTCTCAACGGCTGTAGTCTAGGCAACTTGACAAAACAACTTTTTTTGAAATGATTAACTCATCAACTTTTCTTGAAATGATAATTCAGAGGTCGCGTGACTCTAGCGTTAGCGTTGCCATTTTCGGCTAGAACGGCGCAAGTCATGGAAGTAAGCGCAATACAAGAGGAATTGAGCATCTATGGTTAGAGTGGCTGTCAACGGGTTTGGCCGCATTGGGCGGCTGGTGTTGCGGGCGGGCTGGCCCTTTCCCGAACTAGAATTTGTTCATGTTAATGAGATCAAGGGCGGTGCAGAGGCCGCCGCCCACCTGCTCAAATTTGACTCAGTGCACGGGCGCTGGGCCCCTGAGGTTGAAGCCCTAGGCAGCGCAAAAATGACCGTTGACGGTACGCCGCTGAGCTTTAGTAGCGGTGCTACCCCGGGTGAGGTGTCCTGGGCAGATTATGGTGTTGATTTGGTGCTGGAGTGCTCGGGCAAGTTTCGCACCCCTGCGCTGCTGGCCCCCTACTATGAACATGGGGTGAAGAAGGTAATTGTTGCTGCTCCGGTTAAGGAAGGGGCGCTAAATGTGGTCTATGGCATTAATGATGATCTCTACAACCCGGCTGAGCATCACCTGCTGACGGCAGCCTCCTGCACCACCAACTGCCTGGCTCCGGTGGTCAAAGTTATCCACGAAGGGTTGGGCATTCGCCACGGGGTGATTACCACGATCCATGACCAGACCAATACCCAAACCATTGTGGATGCTCCCCATAAAGATCTGCGCCGGGCTCGGGCTACGGGGATGTCGCTGATACCCACGACGACGGGGTCAGCGACCGCTATTACGCTGATCTACCCCGAACTCAAGGGCAAGCTCAACGGCCTGGCGGTGCGGGTACCGCTGCTGAATGCGTCGCTGACCGACTGTGTGTTTGAGGTAGAACGCTCCACTACGGTTGAGGAGGTTAATCAACTCCTGAAAGCTGCCGCCAATGGCCCCTTGAACGGTATCCTCGGCTACGAAACCCGGCCCCTGGTGTCGGTTGACTATAAGGATGATCCGCGATCGTCCATTATTGACGCTCTTTCTACTCTGGTCATCGATGACACCCAGGTGAAGATTCTCGCCTGGTACGACAACGAGTGGGGCTACTCCTGCCGCATGGCAGAGCTAGCCCGTAAAGTAGCCCAGAGCCTGTAGATGCTCGATTCCTGAGCAAAGTCAAAGGTGAATAGAATCCCCTCCTGGGAGGGGACGGTAGCCTCCGTTATTCCCCATCTCCCCATCTCCCCATGACCTCCTCTACCTTCAAGCCCGAGAGCCTACGCAACTACGCCATTATCACCGCCGCCTACTGGGGGTTCACCGTCACCGATGGCGCGCTGCGGATGATGGTGTTGCTGCACTTTCACGTGCTGGGCTACACCCCGTTTGAGATCGCCATGCTGTTTCTCTTCTATGAAGTGTTTGGCGTGGTAACCAACTTTCTCGGTGGCTGGATTGGCTCCCAGGTGGGGCTGCGTATGACACTCTACGGCGGCATTGGCCTGCAAATTTTTGCTCTGGTCATGCTGAGTTTTCTCAATCCCGACTGGGTAGTGCCCGTGCAGGTGGGCTATGTGATGGCGGCCCAGGCGTTCTCAGGCATTGCGAAGGATCTGACCAAGATGAGTTCCAAAAGTGCCATTCGCCTGGTGGTGCCCAAAGAGGCCGCTTCGCGACTATTTAAGTGGGTGGCTGTGCTGACGGGATCAAAGAATGCCCTCAAGGGCGTGGGGTTTTTTGTGGGGGCAGCGCTGCTGGAATGGGTCGGTTTTCGTTCGGCGCTGCTGATTCAGGCGGCGGTATTAGCGGTGATTTTGCTGTCGGGAATGTTGCTGCCTGCCGACATGGGCAAGATCGGCAAAAAGGTACCCTTTCGGCAGCTGTTTTCTAAGAGCAAAGAGATCAACGTGCTGTCGGCGGCGCGGTTCTTTTTGTTTGGCTCCCGCGATGTGTGGTTTGTGGTGGCGCTGCCGGTGTTTTTGTATGAGGTGCTGGGCTGGCGGTTTATGCAGGTGGGTAGCTACATGGCCATTTGGGTGATTGGCTACGGCATTGTGCAGTTTTTAGCGCCGCAGCTGTTGCGCAAAGACAGTACCGGCAAGGTGGTGCCCAAGGCTAAAACCATTTTATTTTGGACATCTATTTTGACTGCGATACCGGCGCTGATTGCGCTGGGGCTGATGTCGGGAGTGCGGGGTGACGTTGCGGTAACGGGCGGGTTAATTGTGTTCGGCGTGGTGTTTGCGTTTAACTCGGCGGTGCACTCCTACCTGGTGCTGGCCTATACCGAAGATAAAGATGTGAGCCTAAACGTAGGCTTTTACTATATGGCTAACTCGGGCGGACGGCTGCTGGGGACGATTACCTCAGGCCTGTTTTACCAGTGGTTTGGGCTGGTGGGGTGCCTGTGGATGTCGAGCCTGTTTGTGCTGGCGGCGGCGCTGATCACTACGCAGTTACCAGATCCTAAAACTTCGCATCCGGTGACGGTGTAGAACCTATTTTGCGGTGCCGAGGAACCGGGTTGTTGCTGCGGGTGGCTAGTGCAGCGTCAATACTAAAAATTAGGGTTCTTGTAGGTTGGGTGGAACGAAGTGAAACCCAACAACAGTCAGCCTTGTTGGGTTCTGCTAAGTAGCTAGGCGCAATTAAATATAAAACGTTCCAGTGGGTAATCTCCGGTTCTACTACGTGCCTCCATGCCCTCAATGACGGTCATGGCCAGGTCATATTCGTTATCAAACATCTGCCCGGCAATCT
>NZ_JADEWX010000208.1 GCF_015207395.1 Nodosilinea sp. LEGE 07088 | reverse complement strand
AGGCAGGTGGTGGCTGACATGGTAAAGACCCTGAGATGATGCAATTTCAGCGTCTCATGTCAGCTCACCCTTTCCCCCTCGCCTAACGAGGTTTCAAGCCTTTTGCCTACTTGTGTCAGGCAGTCAGCATTATTCGAATCTATCTGAATCCAATAGAAGCGGTTTCATCGCTCACGAGTGATTCTTTGCGCCAGAACACCCTTTAGAAGCCTAATTAGCACTATAAGTAATAAGGAGATCTCTACCGTAGACGAAAGAACCCCCTAGAGACCGACTCCCTAGGGGTTCCTTTGTTTGTTATTCCGTCGCAGGTGCGTATCGTCCGTATGTATCGAGATATACTCGCCCTCTCTCCCCGTCGGCATCAGCTTCGCCCACTTATCCGGATCTGCGTAACCTAACGCCCCGAGCTGATGAATCGTAGCCCGTACTATCGTCGCCCGCACCCCCTCCGGTGAGTCAATCAACAAAGGTTACAACCGCTCGTGCCCCGGCTGGGCGACCGGATTTTCTTACAGCAGAAAGGTAGGCGTAACGCCGATTAAAATACGGGAAATCCTTTGATCTTGCTACCATAAACCTAAGCCTTGCCTATGTCTTTACCATGCCTCCCATCGATATCCGACAGCGGGCGATCGCCCTCCTCGACCAGCTTCCGCAAAACAAGCTGGCCGCAGTAGTGCAACTGCTGGAGGTACTGGCTGAGTCTACACCCCAAATCCCAGCCAGCTCAGAAGAGGCCCCGCTGTTAGCCGTTATTCAATGGCAGCTAACAGCCCCAGAGCAAAGCCGCCTAGATGACCTGCGCGATCGCTGCGAGTGGGGCGAACTAACCAACGCTGAGCACCAAGAGCTGCTGCACTACGAAGATCGCCTAGAACAAAACCGCGTTGAGCATCTTGAAGCCCTCATAGCGCTAGCCAAGCTTCGAAACCTTGACCTAATCAGCCTCAATCAGCGATTTTCATCCCCCATGCAATCCTTCAATGCCGCCTGCTCAGCGCTATTGCTTTAGCAAGATAGCCAACAGGCTTTCAAGAGACTGACAATCTGGCAAAGCAAGCCTGCCAAGCTTCTGAATGACTAAATCTTTCTGAATCGTTGTAATAACAGGTTTTATCACCGAAGCTTTCAGCAAACCTGCCGTCTGCCAGTCAGCGATCATAATCTCGCCAAACAGAAGCGGAGTCTTTACCTGGCTGGTCACGGCTATAAGAATTAGATCAGGCCGAGCTGCATTGTAATCTTGAGAGCTAATTACCGCTGCGGGTCGCTTCTTCAGCGCGTTTTGGTTGGTAAACGGAAACGGAACCAATACGGTCTCGCCAAACTCATAGGTCATCGTAGGCGGCATCCTCAGAGTTATCCCACACCTCAGCAAACGAAGCTTCAGAAGCCTTAGCTGCCGCTGCAACTAACGATTGGTCTAGATCAGGTTGCCAACGGCTCTCTGGCATCGGCATTTTGGCCTCAGCCCATTGCAACAAACGAGTTGCTAAGTGAAGCTGATCTTGCCAACTCAGCTGCTGAGCCTCTTGGATTAACTCTTGCAGTGTCATAGCCATCACCTCCTTTCTTAATTGTGGCACGAGAGGCTTGGTCGCAAAGATCCCTGGGTTCTTCAAGAACCCAGGGATCTGAATTAACGTCAATCCATTTCCCGATGGCCCTAAGGAGCCGGTCTTTGACCATCGCGCCTCAGTAGACTAAACACCTCGCCCTGCTCTGGGGTAATCAAAATCCCCGGTCGCGGTATCGCAATCAACTGGCTCCAGGTCGCCTGCTCTGCATAGGTCAACACATGCAGCAAGTTAATCGTCGCTCGCACCCCCTCCGGCGAGCCAATCACCAAATGGCGCAATCGCTCTCGCCCCGGCTGAGGGCTGGGGGCTACTAAAGTCAGCGGATTCAGATCCCTGGGTTCTTCAAGAACCCAGGGATCTTGACGGGTAAAACACAACATAATCGGGTTCCTTTCCGATGAAACGACGGGGAAGAAACCCAAAAACTTGGCCGCCCCAGACGTAGTGCAGTTCAGGGCGGCCAGGTAAAATCACCTTAGCCTCCGAGACAGCTTACCCTGTCGACGGGGTTAGCCACTGGTTGGTGTTACTAGCACCTTCCAGTGGCGCTTGACCAAATTTTTGGGACATTTAGACTGCACGCACACAGTCTTAGCTCAGTAATTTAGTCCAATCGCGCACCGGGCGCAAGTAAGAATTGTTACCGTTGGCATAAACCCTGAGTTTAAAAACCGGGTTTCTTTGCCGGGTTGCATTTAACCTTTGCACACCCCCCAGAAACCCGGTTTCTGGCCCCATACCCTTACTTGCGTCACTGGCTTGTGAGCACAGCTTGCGGGCCTTTTTTGCGCTAAAGATACAGGGGCGATCGCAAGCTTAGCCCCATTTTCCAGCCGTCCTAACGCCGCAGCCAATGGACGACAGCACCATGGGTTAACGGATGTGCAATAGCTCCTTCGCCCAAGCTTGATCCTCCGCTGATAGGGCTGGTGGCGGCACAGGGGCTTGATAATCTACCCGAATGCCATATCCACTGCGTTCATAAATGCCGTTTACCAGCGGCTGCAAATCAACGATCACCTGTTCCCCCGCTGCTTTCAGCGGCAGCGGAAACTCAGGAATTGGTTCCCGTAAGGAGAATTCATAGAGATCTGCCCGAGGGCGGTACTCTGAGCGACTCACCAAAATGCGATACCGGGCTGCCGATGCCGCCCCCGTAGCTACGGGGTGCATCGCCATTGGGTCATAGGCCCGCAGCAAATCTATTTCCACCAGGTGAGAAGCACTGCCCAAGACCGTTTGTCGCTTAGCGTTATCGATCCTGCGCCCTTCCCCTTGGCGCTTATTCGTCGGTGACAGTACCTCAACCACCGCAATCACGGCATCACTACCAGCCTCTCGAATCTCTAGATAGCGCTCCTTGACCTCCAGCGGCATGGGCAAAATTACCGACTGAGGCCGCACCGTCGTTGCCACCCCAACGCTCCTAGTCTCAGGTGTAGCCTGGGCCGATGGCCCTGGGGTAGACAACACGACCGCGTCTGGAATTCCCACCAGTAATTCCTCATTGGTGCTATCCCTATAGGTGCGAGTCTCAACGGCCACATAGTATTGCGGCAGTAGGCTCGGGGCCAGGGCATCGGCGATAGCCACAATCAATCGGCTGTGGAACTCCGACCAAAAGATAGCCTGTTCTAAATAAGGATCCATACCTGGAAAGGGGGATGCCATCGCTGCGCCTGCAATCTGGGCTACCCCAATTTTAGCGGACTGCTCTGAACCACCTGAGCACGGGTCTAACGTTCTCACCCAGCTTGAGAGCGACTGGTTCTGGCCTTGGCCGCATTTGGGTGAACCCTCGAAGAGGGCTATCATTACGACCTGGCGTGCTGCTTAGGTGATAACGCCAGCATTCTATTTTGGGTGTCGCAGTTTTTACTCAGCCTCAGTCCACTTTCTTGAGTCAAGATCAACTACGCCTACTACCAAGCCGAGGGCATGTCCATTGGCTCGGGGGCAATTGAGTCAACGGTCAAGCAAATTGGACGTCGAATCAAGATTTCAGGAGCTCACTGGGACGAAGATAACGTGCAACAAGTGCTGCGACAGCGATGGGCTTATCTAAATGGCTACTTCTCAAAATGAGTCTTACAAGACTGGGATACACCCAACCCGGACTGGCTGAGGGTCTGACGCACCTATCTTCTACAACTGACTCGTTATATTCATTTCAGCCTTCGAGTACTGGGCTGATGCATAGCGCTAGTGAACGTTACGGAATAGGGGCAACGTAGACGCGATCATCATTGACGATCGCCTCCAGCTGCTCTGAGACCAGAGCATTAATCTGGGCTTTTTGAGCGTCATCGGTGAACGGGGCATAGCTTTCAACCACTTCGTAGCTGCCCACCAGATAGCCAGCCCCCGCCGCTGATAACGCTTGCATAACATCAGGCGTCACCTCGGCTGGTGAGATTAACCAACCCTTGCGGTGAGACAAATAGAGCAAGTTGGGGTCGCCCCCCGTGACCGAAACAACTCGGGCATCAGCGGGGGTTGTCTGCCTCACAACCCCCGCTAGATGGTAAACGGCAGATCGCTCAGGAATTTCTCTGGCCATGTAGTCGATTCCATAGATGACTGTGCCAGTTACGATCATTAGACTACAGCCAGCAATCAGCAACCGCTTAGTCAGCAATGCCCCCCCGGCCATCAGGTTTACCCAGGCTTTGCCCATGAACGGAGCCGCATAGATCATGAATGGCAGCTGATAGTATTCGTGAATGTAGCTGGATGTGGGTGCCACCATGCAGGTGATCAGCACCGCCACCAGGCCAACCTCAAACAGGTACTCCTGGGGAGCGTGACGGGGCTGAAACAAGCCAATGCAAAACAGAATGAAGCCAAAGACAGCAAAATGGCGCACTGCCAGACGGAGAATAATGTCTCCCCAAAACTGCCAGACCGTCAAATCTCCCCAGCCGTAGCGATTACTATTGCCCCAGAAACCAAAGCTGAGCCCTGTCTCCAGAAAAATTTGGTGAGCATGCCAGTACCACAGGGCGGTTGCCCCAATGACAACGGCGGCATATAGCCACAGCCGCCACTGGAAGAATAAACGGCCCTTGAACTGTAGAATCGCCAAAAACAGCAGCGGTAGGCCTACATAAATAATCGGTAGAACCTTAATCAGGCAGGCCAGGGTGACAAAGACCGCCGATAACAGTAAGGAGCGATCCTGCTGCTGACGCTGCCAGTGGACAAACCCATAGAGCCCAATAATGCTGGCGGCTAGCACCATCGACTCTGGCTGAAAGGTGCGGCTGTAAAAGACATTTAGGGGCAAAATGGCGTAGCAGCCAGCGCTCCAAAGGGCGATCGGGCGATCGAGAACGAGGGCGACCAGTCGGTAGAGAAAATAAATCCCGATTAGGGCGCAAAAAATTGACAGCAAACGGCCATAGGCTTCGGCTACCCCCAGCAATCTATAGATCAGGGCGACGGCATAGGGATAGAGCGGAAATTCGGTTTCAGCAAAGCCCGGCGAACTGCCCCCCCAGTCAATTTGGGGATACAGAAATTGAAACCCATTTTCAGAGAAATTTCGCGCCATGGCGGCGGTATCTGACTGTCGCCAGGCATGCACACCGATAATGGGCGATCGCAGATGATAGGTTCGCAGGGCTAGTGCTAGCGTCAGTAAGGCCGCCATAGGATAGCGTCGGATACTCTGCTGCACCGTCTGCCAACCAGACGTCAGTGCAGCACGGGGGGAGGTTAGCGAGTTTGAATCAAATGCCATTGGCGTATCTGAGTAACGACTCGATGGGGTGGTGCCGTTGCCAAGTCTAGATTAGGGCTGACCCAAGCGTAGTGATTGGGGGCCAGATCGGCGGTTGCCTGCTTCAGACTGCCGAGTTGAGGCGTATAGACCGTCAGCAATACCCAGGTTTGGTGGGTGGGGCCATCGAATTGTGGTTCCACAACGAAGTCAACCGGCTGATCCGCCAGCTGCGCGTAGACGTCGGGCGACTGTAGCGCCGCCTTGAGGTCGGGGGCGTAGTTGCCCAGCAGCCCAGAAAATCCGGCAACCGCGATCGTCAGCCAGATCGGGAGCAACCAGCCGGCGATCCAGGTATAGGGCTGCTCCCCTGATTTTACGCGCCACCAGTAGGGTAGTAAGCCCAGTCCGGTGCCTAGAATTAGGGCCAGGTACTGATAGGTTTGGGCCTCGGACGGCAAACTAACGCCGGGGATACCGACAATGGAGATCAGGGCCACGATGACCAGTACCCACCCTAGAATGCCAAAGCTGTCGCTCAAGATCTGCCCGATTCTACGCCAGGGAGGCTGGGTTAGGGCCGCCATGGCGATCGCCGCTAGCAGAGCCATAAACGGATAAAGCTGGAGCGCGTAGTAGGGCGTTCGAGTCGGGAAAAGGGTCAGCAATCCCGCCAGCACGAAGGGATAGCCCCACAGTAACAGCCCGTAGGGAGACCGACGGCCAAACAGGTCAGGGCGAGGGCGTCGCCAACCAATGAGGCAGGCGATCAGAGTAAACAGCGGCCAGGGGAAGGCGTTGGCGGGAATATTCCAGAAATAATAGAGGGCATTGGCGTCGCTGTGGAACGGTTGATCGCTGAGTTCAGCGATCTTGCCAAATAGCGCTGGCAGCACCGAGTCGCCATAGAGCCTGACGCTCAATAGGATCCACAGGCCCACGGCAGTCAGTCCTATGAGTAGGCCGAGATATAGCCCTAGATTCGTCAAGTGGCGGTGGCGGCGCTGTTGGCCAATCAGGTAGGGCAACAACGCCACAGACGGCAGCAAAATCATGAAGCTTTTCATCAAAAAGCCCAGGCCGAGCACAGTTCCCGCCAGCAGCCCCCAAAAGAACCGATACCGAGGGAAGGTTTCTGCCTGGAGCAGCGCCCAGATGCCCAGCAGTTCCAAAAAAACCAGCGGCATGTCCTGGGTGGCCAACCGTCCATACTGAAACCACAGGGGCATAATTGCCAAAATCAGCGCCCCGACCAGGGCCATTGGCCGGTTAGGCAGCACCGTTCTGCCAATTTCATAGGTCAGCAGCGAGGCCCCGATAGCGGTGACGATGCTCGGTAGTCGGGCGGCCCAATCGCCCTGGCCAAAGAGCACATAGCTAGAGGCCATCAGCCAGTTGAGGGCAATGCCGTGGGTATACACGGGCTGCCCCCACCACTGACGGGCTAACCAGTTGCCTGACTCCACCATAAAACGGGCTTCGGCGGCAAAGTTACCCTCATCGAAGGCCATCAAGCTCTGTTCGCCATTGGTGCTGAGGAGCAGGACTCCCATCCACACCAGCAGCAGCAAATAGGCGATGGCGCGAGAATCTCCCAGAGATTTGTCAGCTGGCGGTGAAAACAAAGCAGAGGAGCGCATCGGTTATTGGGTCACAGCTATTTAATGACATCATCCACAGGGGTGATCACCGGACGATTGTAGCGGAGCCTGCGGCCCTCTCAACAGGGTCTGTCGCGTCTCTACCTCAAGCCCCCATGGGGGAGCGATCGCCCATGGGGCCATAAATTAAAGAGTGCTGATGGCTCAGACCGACGCCAGCCATACAAAAACCGTGCCGGGGCGATCGCCCCGGCACGGTTGACTCGGTATAGATAATTTCTATAAAACCCAGCTTAGAGTCTGCCCACTAAATACCTATCCGGTGTCTCTCTGCGACCGGCCTAGTGGGCCGAGTTCGCGTTCCTGATCGGGATGGGGGTTGAGGTGGAATACTTTTAGAATCCGGCGTCAGAGTCTGTCCAGGTGGCACAGGGGTTGTTGACACAGCTAGCCATAACCACCTCGATGAAGAAGTTGCCTTCGTAGGGAGCGACGACAACGGGGACAGCATCGATCAAACTATCTGAGGCCACCAGGTTGCCCGAGTTGGCGTCATAGAGATAGATGTCTAGATCGGCGCAGTCGTCATCACAGCTGGCATAGACCGATTCGCCCGCTAGCAGGTAGCCGTCGTAGGTAATGGTCTCGCCGCTGGCCAGCCAGTCTGACCGAGACTGGGCATCGGCCATAGGGGCGGTGCTGACCACTGCGATCGCACCCAACACGACGGTTGCCGCCGCCTTGACTCCAAACTGAACCATAGTTAGGTCTCCAAATAGTACTAATAACGCCACAGGTAAGACGCCGAGATCTCTCCTCGACTATAGTCAAAGCTTCCCATTGGGGTAGCAAATCGAACAAAAATCACTAAAAAAACACGCAGACATTAACCCACGATGACGCCGCCTGCCCTCAATCTCAAGTCTGGCCTCGGCTGCAGCGGTCTGCCTTTCGCTACACCTTCCTAGGGCCGGACGATAAATGGGTTGTTAATCCTCGGTGCCCGCAGCTGCAGCACCAGCGCCTGATAGACCGCAGCGCTGACATCGGCACGGCTGGCCACTCGGTTAGGGTGCAGTTGAATAATGTCGGGCACGTTGACCACTAACCCCAGCTGGGTGGCTTTGGCGATCGCATTGGCCCCATAGCTAGGAATCTGGTTGCGATCGCGGTAGTAGTTGAGCAACTCCAGGTTGCCGGGCTGGTTGGGCAGCAGCGCCAGCCCCGACACCAGGGCTACCCACACCTGAGCCCGCACCAGCGGATTGTCTGGGCCAAAGGTTTGATCTGGAAAACCCGATAGAAAACCGCCCCGATAGGCTGTTTGAATCGCCTGGTGAGCCCAGTGGCTCGACGGCACATCCCGAAACAGCTGGCCCGATCGCCTCGGGGCCGGGGCAAAGGCCCGATTGACTAGAGCGGCAAACTGGGCCCGCGTCATCGGTTGGGTCGGGTTAAACCGGCCTGACTCATCTCCCTGCACTAGGCCCAGGCTATGCAGCCCCTGAATGAAATCCAGCGCCCAGTGGGTTTGAATATCAGCGAAGGACCCCTGGGCTGCCGCCGGAGCCAAAGCCGCCCCGGTCTCAAGGCGAGGCGCTGTCCCTAGGGCCACTAAACCCTGGTAGATCAGCACGGCGATCTCGGCCCGAGTCATCGTTTCTAGGGGGCGTAGCTGGGTGGGGTCGGGGTGGTTAATCACCAATCCGGCTTGGGTAGCACTGGCCAGGGCATCGATGCCATAGCTGGGAATCTGGGCGCGATCGCCGTAGACCCCCAGCACGCTGGCCGGGGCCGGGGGCAAGCCCAACCCCGCCGCCACCGCCACGATCGCCTGCACCCGCACCATTCCTTGATCAGGGCGAAAGGTCTGGTCGGGGTAGCCCCCCAAGAACCCCCGGCGCTGAGCCTGATCAATGGCGGCAGCGGCCCAGTGAGAGGGGGGCACATCGACAAATTTCACGCTCCCTCGCACTGGCGGAGTAGAGCCGAAGCTAGCGGCCACCAGGGCCGCAAACTGGGCCCGATTGATCGCCTCATGAGGACGGTAGGTACCGTCGCGGTAGCCCTTGACTAGCCCCCGAGCCGCCAGCGCCTCGATGTAGGCCGTGGCCCAATGGTTATCTAAATCGGTAAAGCGGCTGGGTATCTGTCTCTTATAC
>NZ_JADEWX010000386.1 GCF_015207395.1 Nodosilinea sp. LEGE 07088 | reverse complement strand
GTGCTCATGAAACTTAAGCTGCTTCTGCAACTCCTGTTTCTCTTCGGCGGTCAGATAGTTCTTGATTGGCATAGATACTTCGCCAAAATATGCTCTCTAATATGTAGTTTAAATGATTAACAGCTTACTCCGATATAAGTGATTAGATAGACGTATCCGGTATTATCACCCTCCCCAATGCTGAGAATTATCAGGGTATCGTTTGGGCGATAGCGCTCATCAATGCTGAGAGGATACCGTGATCGCCCTTCTGGGTTTAACCCCGATCGCCGCGATGCACATCCATTTTGACCAGCCAGTGCCATAGTCGAATGTTTGCACAGCCTCAAGTCCGGCAACTTGCAGGAAAGCGTCCAGCTGGTGGGAGGCATATCCACGATTGTGCCAGCGCAGGGACATGAGAACTTGACCCAGTCCTTTACGCGTCACCGAGCCAATCAACGGGGCACCCGGTTTCAGGACTCGCAGCAGCTCATGCAAGGCGGCGACGGGGTCGGCCAGATGCTCCAACACATGGGCAAAGATAATCGCATCAAAGGAGTCATCAGTAAAGAGCAAACGCCGGATATCGCCCCATCGCAAATCGAGAGCCGGGCAGCGATTTTTCAAATTCTGTTGAGCATGGGTCAACATGGGGTAGGAAATATCGACACCAGAGACCTGAACTGGGTGAGCGATACTGTCTAAAAGCGCCAGACTGAAGGCTCCGGTGCCTACGCCACAGTCGAGAATTTTAGAGGTGTGGTCAAGATGGCTCAAGCCGTTGCGAACAGCCCGGCTTTTGAACAGAAGTTGATAATCCAGGGGCTGCCTCAAACGGGCCAAATAGTCGTCCCAGTGTTCGGCAGAGGCATCGTAGAGCGATCGCAGGGTGTCGATACTGGGAGCGGTTTTCCAGTGGTCTAATGTCGGGATTGTTGTTTTTAAGAGCATGGTGAAACTGACCCTCTGATTCCAGAGGGCGATACAGGTCGTTGAGTCAGTTCAGTTCAATGGATAGAAGGGCTGGGAAGGCCGGGCTTGTCTACCAACGCAGGATGAGCGGCAGGGCGGCAACTTCCGGTCACCTCTCAGAGCGCAGCGCTACCCCCCGTATGGCTTGGTTAAGCGGCCAGCATGGCTTGAAATCCTGCGTACCAGTTTGAGTAACGAGGCTGCCAGCCTAAAATTTGTCGCGCTTTTTGATTAACGGCTCCTTGTTGTTGCATGGCAAAGTAGAGC
>NZ_JADEWX010000207.1 GCF_015207395.1 Nodosilinea sp. LEGE 07088 | reverse complement strand
CCCACTCTGATTCCCCCCTCCACCCATATCCATGCCGATGTCATTCACCGGCTGGAGGCAGGGGGCTCCATGCTGCCCGATACCCCCGAGAATCTAATGCAGATCATCGGCATCTATAAGGCCTATGCCGTGCCGATGGATTTTTACTGGCGGGATTTGCTGTACATTGCCGAGCGAGTGTTTTTGAACCCGCTGCCTGCCTTTAAGTACTTTTTGCCTCAGGAATATCTGGATCTGCCCAACCACTACGCGGGGGATACCGCCGACCTGCGGATCTGGCGCGGCGAGGCCAATGTGCACCCCGAACTGCTGGAATTTATGGAGCAGGGGGAACTCAAGCGCAAGCTACCAAAGCTCTTCCATCACCTCTGGCACGATCGCGTCAACATGGAGTTTGCCGAGGCCTGCATGGTGGCGATGCTGTGGCACCAGGACATGGGCGGGCGGTTCAACGACTATTTGTATACCGATGAGTATAAGGCGGCATGCGATCGCGCCATCAAGGCCTACTTCAAGGGCAACCCAGTGATGCTGGGGCTGCACAAACTCTTCCCCGAGATGTTTTACGAGAAGTGCCGCGAGCTCTCCTACTACTCCAACCTGGGCCTGTTTTGGGAAGTGATGGCCCCGGTCTTCTTTGAGATGAGCGACATCTACGACGAGGGTGGCTTTGCAGGCGTACCCGCCGCCATGGACTTTTTAGTCAACGGCATCTTTGCCGTGGCCGGTCGCCCCATCTACCACCACGTTTATGTTGGCGACGAATGTTTTGAGCTGATTCCCAAATCCTGCGGTTTTACCTGGCTCTATGAAGCGGCTCTGCCCTACGTGGAAGCGGTGTTCTATCGCACCGCCCCCTTCCGAGGCACCAAGTCCTATAATGCCCAGGCCGGGCAGGTGCCCGCCGACCAAAACGACTTTCACTACGGCATCCTCTACGCCGACGTGTTTCCCGTGGGCAGCGCGGGCATTCCTCCCACCCTGCTGATGCAGGACATGGTGCACTTCCTGCCCCCCTACCTGCTGGAGTATTACCACAAGCACTGTCGGGGCGAAGACGACATTTTGATTCAGCTCGGTATTACTTTTCAGCGCTCGATGTACAACGTTACCTCGGCTGTAATTCAGGCTCTGCGCTGTGCCCTGCTCTACCCTCTGGATGACCCCAACCCCCGCCACCTGATGGCCAACCGCCAGTTCTTTGAAGCCCAAATGGATCGCTTTACCCGGCCCGAAGCCAGGCTGCGCCAGGTACAGACTCAGGACTATCGCTAAAGCCAGCAACCCGGTTTCTGCCAGAAACCGGGTTGCTAGTCAACTCAACACTCAACCCCCCAAAACTCAACAACCATGCCTACGATCGTCGATATCGCCGTCAGTAACGAGGCTTTCTCTACCCTAGTCGCCGCCGTCCAAGCTGCCGGACTAGTTGAAGCCCTGCAAAGCCCTGGTCCTTTTACCGTGTTTGCCCCCAACGATGATGCCTTTGCCAAGCTGCCCCCCGGCACGGTGCAAACCCTGGTGCAAAATCCGCCTCAGCTAGCCAGAATTTTGACCTTCCACGTGGCCGCCGGTAAATACACCAAGGACGAGCTAATCAAAATGGGGACGGTGGATTCCCTCGAAGGGTCCCCCATCCCGATTGATGGCACCGAAGGCTTTGAGGTGAAGAATGCCACGGTGCTGGCTGCCGATATCGAGGCCGACAACGGCATTATCCATGTGCTGGATAACGTGATCTTGATGGGGTGAGTTCAATTTTGGACTTTGGATTGGGGATTTTGGATTGGGTTATCCGGGGAGGAATGGTGCTGATGAAATAGCATCTCCTGAATTGCCAAAAGCCTTAAATTTCTTGTAAGGCCCTCATCCCCCTTCTCCCAAAATTGGGAAAAAAAGAGCTTTAAAATCTCATCACAGAGACTTGGGGAGAGGTCGAGAAGGCGACGTGCTCCCCAGATCTATTGCGTTTGATTGCAACATCGGGTCTAGAATCGGCGGTGTATTGGACAGCTTGTCAGTCAAACTTGACTATTCCTGATCTCTGAAAGAGTTTATCTTCTGGGTGTAGACCTGGCCTACATGCACGTCACGTTTGTTGTGCCAAAGAGCAGGGGTTTGCCCAACGACTAGTCGAGCTGGGGGGCAGCTGCGATCGCTGTCGAATAGCCACGCGGCTGAGTTCCTGGCCGATGCCCTACGGTGGCTACGACGGGTGCCGGGGCCTTGACCAGGCGGCGTAAGCCGCCCGCATCGCCAATTTAGGTGACCCATTGCCCCCTTGAATCTAGGGAAATTATTCTAGGGAAACTATCCTGAGGAGCCTGACTGGGGTCAGTATCTTAGTATACAGAGGAGACGTTCGGGCAAGGAAATATCTTGGGGTAGGGGCGCAGGACCTGGACCTTTTAGAGCCGGTCGGGTGTTGTTGTCGCCAGAATTCTCCGGAGTAAAATTAGCGATCGCATCACTAGCCCCAACTATGCCCCAGCCCAATACAAGTCAATTTTTATCCACCCAGCGCCAGCGCCTATCGCTGCTAGGGCTACTGACTCTGTTGTCAGGGTGCTCGACGTTGACTGAAGTTGGCGCGATGGGAACCCAGCTGGTGTCCGATGTTGTTGCCGGGGGTGACGCCAACTCTCTCACTTTCTTGCCTGCTGAAGATTCTGAGCCGGACGATCCAGAACAGCAGCGCTATAGTCAGGCTCTAGAGCAGGGCATGGCCGCAGCGGTGGCCACTCAAGCCGCTCAATCGGCCAGCGATTGGCGACAGGTAGAGGGCCAGTGGCAAGAGGCAATTGCCTCCCTCACCAGCATCCCTAGCAGCAGCGAGCTGTTCTCCACCGCCCAGCAAAAACGCCAGGAATACGAAGCGAACCGGGCCTATGCGGCCCAGGCCGCCGCCAAGTCCTTGCCAACCGCCCCAGTCATTTCTGTCGGTGACGGCGATACGCTGCGGGTGCAGGGTCGAGATGGCCCAGTGACTATCCGCGTCGCCTGTATTGATGCGCCGGAAACGAATCAGACCTTTGGCCCCGAGGCCACGCGGCGGCTGCGGCAGCTGCTCCCGACCGGGCAGCTCGTCGAGGTGCGGGCCATCGAGCGCGATCGCTATGATCGCACCGTAGCCGAAATCTACGCGGGGGGGCAGTCGGTGGGGTTACAGCTGGTGCGCGAAGGCTATGCCGTCGTCTACGAGCAATATATTTCAGGCTGTGCCACCACCGCTGACGACTACCGCCAGGCCGAATCTGCGGCCCGCAACGCCCGCCGCAATTTCTGGAGTCAGTCTAACCCCACCCTGCCCTGGGATTTTCGCCGAGGTGGGGAATCCCCTAGCCCCACGCCGATGGTCACTCCAGCGCCGGTTACGCCACCACCCGCCGCCAGTAACCTGCCCGCCTGCGCCTCTGGCAACTGCGACTGCGGCGACTTCTCTACCTGGCAGCAGGCCCAGGCTTTGCTCGAAGCCACCCCCGGCGACCCCCATCGCCTGGACGGCGACAATGACGGCATTGCCTGTGAAAGCCTGCGTTAATGGTTATCCTTGTCGTCTCCGCGATCGCCGCCAGTTAAACCAGTTCTCGGCCCAGTCGCGTCGCCAGGTACCCGTCTGCCACCGCTGCCGCTGCCAGGTCTCGACCATCAGGGGCAGGATGGCAGCCAGACTAGGGGAGAGGGTTGGGAGGCGCTCTAGCCGCTGGAGGGGAATGCCCTGGTGGAGCGCCAGGGCGACGGTAGCCATGAGTTCGCTGGCCCCGGGGCCGCAGATCTGGGCTCCTAGGATCTGCCCGTCGGCCCGCACCATCCATCGGCAAAAGCCAGTGATATCGTCGCCATAGTGGGCTTTGAGCACCTGACCAAAGGGCACTTGCAGCACAGTGGCCTCGCTGCCGTACCAGCGTTGGGCCTGGGTTGCCGTTAAGCCAATGCGGGCGAACTCGGGCGTGGTGTGCAGCAAAGCCGGGCGATTGAAACAAGAAAACTGGCGCCAGGGCAGATAGAGAGCGTTGCGAAGGGCGATCGCGACATCAGAGTGGTCGGTGCTCTCAGCCCAGTAGCCGCCGAGCGCTGGGCCGCAGGCAAAGACCTGAGAATGGTTGGTCCTCAGGCGATCGTCCACCGATAGCACGGTGGCAATACCGTGAACTTGGCTAGGCTGAATGCCGATGCTGCCCAGATTGAGCTGCCCTAGAGCAGGGTAGGTGGCCGTGGCGACGATCAAATGCTGACCCGTGAGGCGATCGCCGTTGGTGAGTAACAGCTCAGCCTTGCCTGGATGGCGAAGGAGTTCTATGGGACTACCCAGCCTGAGCATGACTCCCGCTGCCTCCAGCAGCGCGGCTATAAACGCCGAAATATCTGCATCTTCGGTGGGTAGCAGCGTGGCGCCTCGGCTGACCAGCGCGGTGGGCGTGCCGAGCCGAGCCAGGGCTTGGGCCAGGGCGATCGCCGCCCCGCTGCGTCCCAAAATAATCACCGACTCGGGCTGGGTCTCTAGGGCCAGCAGGGTATCGAGGGTGAGGTAAGGGGTCTCTGCCAGACCGGGAATATCGGGTATGGTGACCTCGGTGCCGGGGGCCAGCAGGTAGCGGCGCGATCGCAGCCGCCGACTCAGGGTCGTGACCGCCAGGTGCGGGCGAGGGCTAAACTGTCCTGGTTCCAGCACCACATCCACGCCGCTGGCGGCCAGACAGTCTAGGCTCAGCTGGGGGTAGGCGACGGCCTCTAGGGCTTTGATCTGGGCGTTGAGGCTGGCCCACCCGGAGCGATCGTGAGCCTGGGCCAGCACCGACCGACCCAGCTGACGGCGAAGCGATCGATTGACCGCTCCCGGGGCCTCGACCAAGGCCACTCTTGCGCCCTCGCGGGCGGCTAGGGCGGCGGCTTCTCGCCCCTGTACCGTGCCGCCGATAATCACCCCATCGTAGTCAACGGTCATGGTCTCCCCACCGCGCAATTCCCCATGAGTGTAGCGCCCCCCATCTCCCTATCTCCTCTAATCGATTTAGCGCCAATAAAGTTTTCCTCCAGTCCTGATGGGTCACAGCTAGGCAGGTAAAATCTGAGACAAAGCAGCATGGGCGCACTATGACAGGCACTACTTCGACCCCCGAGTGGACATCGATGGCCGATTTTGCAGATTTTGCTCTGCCCGAAATTACCGGCGATCGCATTCTGGCCGCCATTGATGTCGGCACCAACTCTATCCACATGGTGGTGGTCAAAATTCAGCCCGATTTGCCCGCCTTCACGATCATCGACCGCGAAAAAGAGACCGTGCGTCTGGGCGATTTTAATAAAGAGACTGGGGGGCTATCGGAGGCGGCGATGGAGCGGGCGGTAAAGGCGCTGAAGCGCTGCTGTGCGATCGCCAGCAGCCTCCAGGCCGAAGACATTGTTGCGGTCGCCACTAGCGCTGTGAGAGAGGCCAGCAACGGTCAGGGCTTTATCGAACGGGTCTACAGCGAGGTGGGCCTCTCTATCAACCTGATCTCTGGTACCGAAGAGGCCCGCCGCATCTATCTCGGGGTGCTCTCGGGCATGGAGTTCCACGGTCAGCCCCACAGCATTATCGACATTGGCGGCGGCTCGACCGAGCTGATTTTAGGCACCGGCGAACCCCATCGCTTTCTCAGCAGCACCAAGATTGGGGCTGTGCGCCTGACCGCTCAATATGTCACGACTGACCCGATCTCAGACCCAGAGTTCAGTACGCTGCGGGGCTATGTGCGGGGCATGATCGAGCCCAACGCCACCGCGCTCAGGTCTCACCTAGGGCCTGAGGAACCGATGCAATTGATTGGCACCTC
Source organism: Nodosilinea sp. LEGE 07088 (assembly GCF_015207395.1). Lineage (GTDB taxonomy): Bacteria > Cyanobacteriota > Cyanobacteriia > Phormidesmidales > Phormidesmidaceae > Nodosilinea. The sequence goes on along the minus strand of NZ_JADEWX010000207.1, from coordinate 3,460 downwards.
GGGTACGATCGAGTGCCTGGCGGCCCTGGTAGCTTACCAGCGGTTGGGCCTGGTGCCCGACCCGCTCAACGGGTTTCAGATCAGCTACGACGAGGTTTCGCAGCTGATCGAAACCCTGCGCCGGTTGCCCTACGACGAACGGCTAGATATGCCCGAGATGTCGCCTCGTCGGGCTGAAATTATTGTGGCCGGGGCTATTATTCTCCACGAAACCATGGGGCTACTCAAGGCCGACAGCATTACCATCTGCGAGCGGGCGCTCCGGGAAGGCGTCGTCGTCGACTGGATGCTGACCCACGGTCTGATCGAAGACCGGATGCAGTTTCAAAAGTCGGTACGCCAGCGCAACGTACTGAAAACCGCCAAAAAATATAAGGTGCACCTCGATCGCTCCCAGCGGGTGGCCCAGTTTGCTATGGATCTGTTTGAGCAGACCCGGGGCAGCCTGCATACCTGGGGCAACTTAGAAAAAGAACTGCTCTGGGCCGCGGCCATTCTCCACAACTGCGGTCATTTTATTAGCCATTCATCTCACCACAAGCATTCTTACTACCTGGTGCGCCACGGTGAGCTGCTCGGCTATACCGAAACCGAACTAGAGGTAATTGCTAACATCGCCCGCTATCACCGCAAGAGCGCCCCCAAAAAGAAGCACGATAACTACGGCAGCCTGCCCACCCGCTACCATCGGCAGATGGTCACCCACCTCAGCGCCCTGCTGCGCCTGGCGGTGGCCCTCGATCGCCGCGGCATTGGTGCGGTCAAGAGCATTCACTGCAACTTCGACGCCGATGCCCACGTGCTGAACATAGAGGTAAAGGCGGCCTATCCCGGCGACGACTGCGCCTCAGAACTGTGGAACCTCGACTACAAGAAAGACTACTTTGAGCAGGTGTTTGAGGTGTCGCTGGTGGCTCGCCTCGCCGCCTAATGTGAGGCTAGCTCCGATCGAGCTCGCTTTGGCGACTGGCAGTTGAAGGAGGTTGACATTGGGGCTGCTCTGGCTCTGCGTCAGCCTGCTGAACCTCTGCTCCAGACTTAACGGGCGGCGGGGATGCGGGGACTTCACCGTCGAAATCTGCGGCAGAATGACGGTCGTTTGACGCTAGGAAAGGACGGCGAGCGCCCCCAAAATCCCCATTTCTGTCTGGATGGTTAGCCCGCTCCTGGGGCTCCAACGCAGTCGCTGCGGTTGGCCTTTGACTGGGGGGTCGATTGCGATCAGTTTCAGGCGGGGTAAACGACTTGGCGGACTGCGGTGCCCGAGATGTTTCGGCGGTAGACAACGTCTGCCACGCAGCGCGGGCTCCGGCCCAAAGGCTCTTGGTGCCTTTATTTAGGCGCTTGACTCCGGTTTGGGCCGAGGAAATACTTTGGTTGACCTGCTGCACTACCTGCCCGGCACTTTGAACTCCATCGGTGACATCGTCGGTGAGCTCGGTGATCTCTAACCCCGTGAGGCGAATCGCTTCTAGGGTGGGCGGCAGCTCGCGGCTAAGGGTGTCAAACATCTTTTCGGCGCTGCGGGCCGCTCGACCCAGTTCCTTCAGCACCGGGATAGCCACCATTAACATGGTCGTCAAACTGACGACTACTAGCAAAAACGATAGGGCTAGCCAAAATAGCGGGTCAGCCAAAACAGATGCTCCTACTCCTGGTGCGCTTATTCCTGGGTAGATCCGTTGCTGGCCATCGGTGCAGACTGGCTCAGTTGCTCATATTCCTGGCGACTGGCCGCCTGCCCCGCCGTGATCGCATCTCGTAGGCGAACCAGGGTCTGATCCCAGTTGACCAACGCTGTTTCAGAGAGGCGATCAGCCTGGAGATGCACCGTAGTAGACAGATCTTCGACCAGTTCGGGCAGTGCGTCAGCAGACTTTTTGAGAATACGACGGGTTTCACGACCGGTGCGCGGGGCCATGAGCAGGCCCGCCACTGCGCCCATTGCGGCACCGATAACGAGGCCGCCAATAAACCCACCCGATTGTCTGTCGCTCATAGTTGTTCCCTGTAGGTATCGCAGGCTATCGCCCTCGGCTGCGATCACAACGGCGTGAACACAACGGGGCTAGAGTCATCCTATCGTCTTTCTCGAACGCCCCAGCTTGCCACTAGGCCTGACCTTTCTACTCCCTAACCAACGGCTCGCCATCGGCACCAGGCTCACCACGGCGATCGCCTGGTTAAGCCGTTGAATTTGCCCCTGCAGCTGGCTGTAGCGCCCTCGCAAGGCAGCTGTACCAGTTTGGCCACGCAAAATTAATGGGGGCGTCACCGCCGGGTTAAGGGTGTTATGGGTACTGCGCTCCCAGTTGGTCATGGAGTCGGCTACTCTCCCTAGGGTTTTACTCAACCGCCACAGCCGCCAGGCCACATAGAGGCAGAACAGCGCAATCAGTAGATTTAGGCCAACAGCAACCGCGATCACAACTTTCGCCCTATCCTTTAACTGGCTAAATCATAGCGATATTCTGGGCTAAATTCTGGGCCGAGCGCTGCATTTCCTCCTGTTTTTGGGATATTTCTCCGGTGGATACCATTGCTAAAACCTTGGATGTAGACCCCAGTCGCGGGGTTGACGAACCTTCAGGCCGCCCTCAGTTACCCTATCGAACCCTGACAGCGGCGATTGGAGCGCGGGATCCGGGCAGTACGTTGATTAGACTGGCCCCAGGCACCTACAGTGTGGCGACCGGCGAGCGCTTTCCGATTACCGTGCCCGATGGGGTGGTGGTGATGGGGCAAGCAGCGACCCAGGGGCAGGGGATTTTGGTGGTCGGCGGCGGTGTCGGACCAGGCGGTCTATCGGTGGGGGTGCTGCTAGAAGGCCAGGGTCAACTGCAGGGGGTAATGGTGCAAAACCCCGAGGGCGTAGGGATTTTGATCGGCTCGGGTAGCCCCCAAGTGCAGGCCTGCCGTTTGGGCCAGAGTACGGTGGCCCTACAGGTAGTCGGTGCGGCTCAACCATTGATTAGTCAAACTCGGGTGGAGGCGGGGCGCGATCGCGGCCTGAGCTTTCTCGACCAGGCCCGGGGCGAGGTGCAGGACTGCACCATAGAGCGCTGCGGCACAGGGGTGTATATCGGGCAAAATGCCGCACCGCTGCTGCGTAACTGCCAATGCTCTAGCAACCAGATCGGCATCCAGGTCGCCGGGGCCGCTAGTCCAGTGCTGCGCCAAAATCGCCTGGTGCAAAATCAGACCGCTGGCCTAGCCGTGCAAGACACGGGTCGGCCTGACCTGGGCCAGGCCGACGATCCGGCTGGCAATATTCTGCGCTACAACCGCGAGGCTGACCTGCGCAATGACACCCGTCAACCGCTCACGCTGGTGGGTAACGATGTCGTGCCCGGGGGGCTGGCCGGTGCGGTAACCCTGGAGGCCAGTCGCTGGCCCGACCCGGCGGCGGTACCGCCAGTACTGCTCGACCAGGCTGAACCGGGCGGCGCTGCCCCTCCCG
>NZ_JADEWX010000206.1 GCF_015207395.1 Nodosilinea sp. LEGE 07088 | reverse complement strand
CCGCCAACCCCGCCCCACCCCTGAGCAACCGAGAGCGGGTGCAGCGGTTTTGGGCGGTGGCCTCAGACCCCGCCAAGCAGCTGGCGGGGTTGATGGCCGCGGCCCCCGTCAGCCCGCCGATTATTCAGCTGATTCAGCAGACGCTGCTGCCCGAGTCGCAGCAGGTGCATGTGGCCGAGGTCTATATGAGCGGTCTGCTCAGGTCGCTGACGCCCGCCGAGGCCAAGCTGCCGCCCCACCACATTCAGTACGACTTTCTCAACAATGAGGTGCGCGAGGCCCTCACCGACCTCACCCCCATTGCCAAAACCGAGGCGGTGCTCGATGCGGTCTCTGGCTACATTGCCCAGCGCTTGGGGCTACAGGTGCGCACCTACGAAGCTCTGCTGGTGCTCGACCTGGAGAGCAAGCTTCAGGCGCTGGAGCAAGCCGGCAAAACCACCGAAAAAGAGGCCTTTAACCACTTTGCCCGCATCGCCAAAAGCGCCCTGCAACGGCTGGGGGGCGACTATGCGGCGATTGCTGCTCGCATCGATAGCCCAGATCGGGTCAAAATTGCACTGCCCTCGCCGCCGCCGAGGGATTTTCCAGAGCTAAAGACTTTTGAGTTTGAGTATCCACTGATTAGCTTTGAGGACTTAGCATCAGCAGAAAAAGAAGAACTTTTAACTCAAGCCAATGTACTTAACGCCGCAGGCCGTAGGGCGTTAGATGATCAGCTTTCTAAACGCTTTATTGAACTGGATCCAGGAGGTTACTTTCTAATCTATCTAGATGTTTCTCAAGGGCTCATTCATGCGCAGCATTTTGAAAATATTATTAATAACGAAGGTATAGCCTGCGACCCAGTGACTGGCGAGCCTCTGTCTGTAGATAAATCTATCAGCCGATTGCCTACTAGAACTTATAGTGGCCGCACTGCTAAGGAGTTGTGTATTAACATTTTTGAGAATCCAGAAAATCCTTGTCCTATTACATTCCTCGATCATGCAGCCTATCTAGGCCGAGAATTTGTGAAAGCTGAAATTGATCTCATAGAAGGAAATTCTTACTTGCAGGATTAGAAAGGAAAATCTAAGTACATCAAGACTCTTTTTAGTTAGGGATTTTAGGTACTTTAGGATAAGTATTAATCATCACTAGGAAGAGAATTTCAAGCAATCACCTTAGTTTCTCCTAAAAATGCCATAATAAATAATTTAATAACTTGGTGATTTGTATGGCCGATACCAAAGTTGTCAGTGTTAATAGCGATCGCCAGTTTGCCTTTCCACCAGAAATGCTCGCAACGCTCAACCCCGGCGATGAGTATCTGGTGTGGCAAACCAACGACACCATAGTGCTCAAAAAGGTTGTCCAACCCCTTTCCCTCGATACGCTGCTTCAGCGTATTGAAGATCTCGGTCCCGACCCCGACCAGCCCTCAGAAGCTGAGATTTGTCAGATTGTCAAAGAGATTCGACATGAGCGAGCCAAATTATAGACTTATGCTCGATACCCTACAAAGCCATTAACGTTCTGCTATGGATTTCGAGGAAATTGCTGTATTAGTAAACCAAGCTGCCATTGAGAAAAAAGGTCGGCCCCTCAAGTCTGTAGAGCATCTTGTACTCAAAGGAGCTTGGGAGAATAAGACTTATTCGGATATGGCCTTTCGAGAAGGGTATACCGAAGCCTATTTAAAGGGCGATGTTGGCCCCAAACTCTGGCAACTCCTAGAGGAAATCGTTGATGTACCGCAGATTCATGTCACTAAGCGAAATATTCAAAGCGTACTTCAAAGCTGGGCAGCAGGTACTTTAGCTGCTACAGATGATTTAGAAGAGGAATCTGCTCTCAAACTTGTTATCACCCGCCAGCGCAAAAGCGCCCAATACTTCACTGAAGACCTGGGCAATGGCATTGACCTCGACATGGTGCTGATTACAGGCGGCGGCTTTCTCATGGGCTCCCCCGACAACGAAATCGACCGATGGGATGACGAAGGTCCCCAGCACGAGGTCACAGTGCCCACCTGCTTTATGGGCAAGTTTCCCATTACCCAGGCCCAGTGGCGCGTGGTAGTCGAGACCTACCCCCAGGTTGAGCAAGAGCTAGACCCAGACCCCGCCAACTTCAAAGGCGACCACCGCCCCGTCGAGCAGGTGAGCTGGCTCGATGCCACAGAGTTTTGTGCCCGCCTCTCGCAAAAAACAGGCCGCGAATATCGCCTACCCACCGAAGCCGAGTGGGAATACGCCTGCCGGGCAGGTACCACCACGCCCTTTGCCTTTGGGGAGACCTTAACGAGTGACCTGGTCAATTACAACGGTGACAGCTATAACCATGGGCCACAGGGGGAATCACGAGGGGAAACCACAGACGTAGGCAGCCTGCCAAACGCGAATCAATTTGGCCTTTACGACATGCACGGCAACGTGTGGGAATGGTGCCAAGACCACTGGCACGACAACTACGAGGGTGAACCCCCAGCAGACGGGCGCGCATGGTTATTCTCCGACGAGAGAAAAGACGGCGAAACTGGTCGCTTGTTGCGGGGTGGTTCTTGGGACCACAGTCCGCGGGGCTGCCGCTCTGCCTGTCGCAACGGCCCCTATCCGGACGCCCGCGACCTCAGCGACGGTTTTCGTGTTGTCTGTTCTGCCGCCAGGGCTCTTCAATAGCCCTTTACTCTATAGTACTATTGCACTATTCTCTTTTTTCTTTACTCTCTCTTCCCCGGCGCGCAGCGCCTCAAAATTTTTGGCATTTTCACGGAGCAGCTGTAGAGGCGTAGGGTGGGCATTGCCCACCAGCCTTAGATCTCGTGATTCAGATAAGTTTGTAAAGAGCTGCAAGATCCCATGAAACTCCATATGCAGCGTTCAATGCTTAACTGAAATCCGCATTTAGTAGTTTTGTGTTTTTTTGGGGCTATCCACAAAAAACGTGGGAGGGTTAGAGCCATCACCCCAACCAACTGCCATGGCCGACCTGCCGATCATTCAAAAAACCTACGATCTGATCAAGTGGTACGTGCCCATTCTCAACCGCCTGCCCCGCGACCATAAGTTTTTGCTGGGCGACCGCATCACCACCGGCCTCTACGACCTGCTCGAACACCTCATTCAGGCCCGCTACGAGCGCGACAAACTACGTCGCCTAGAGGCACTCAACAGCAAGCTCGACATTCTACGCCACCAAACCCGTCTGCTGCTCGACTTTGAACTGGTCGCCGACAAGCGCTACGAGTATGTCAGCGATCTGCTCACCAGCATCGGCACCGACCTCGGCGGTTGGATCAAGCAGCAGCAGCACCGGAAAGGTCGCCAAATAGCAAAGCCAAAGGTTCTAACTCCCGTCTCCTGACGCCTTAGCCTCCTCCTCTACAGCCATGAAACGCCACGGCAACCTCTGGCCCTCTGTCATCGACTTTTCCAACCTGCTGTGCGCCGCCCGCAAGGCCCAAAAAGGTAAGCGCTTTCGCCCCAACATCCTCGACTTTAACTACCACTTAGAGCAAGAGCTTCACACCCTTAAAGCCGATCTAGAGCAGAAGACCTACAAGCCAGGCAAGTATCGCACCTTCGAGATCAAAGAACCAAAACCCCGCCTGATCTCCGCTGCGCCCTATCGAGACAGAGTGGTTCACCATGCCCTCTGCAACGTGATCACGCCGCTGATGGAGCCCTCCTTTATTTACGACACCTACGCCAACCGCGAACGTAAGGGCACTCACTTGGCGCTCCAGCGGTTCACTCGCTACGCCCGCTCCAGCGATTACGTCTTGCAGTGCGACATTCAAAAATACTTCCCCAGCATCGACCACCAGATTCTTAAAGCTTGCCTGCGCCGCAAAATCAAATGCCCAGATACCCTCTGGCTGATCGATACCATCATCGACGGCAGCAACGAGCAAATTCCAGCCGCCTTTCATTTCCAAGATGACGATTTGCTGTCGCCCCTCAACCGTCGCCGGGGGTTGCCCATCGGCAACTTGACCAGTCAGTTTTTTGCCAATGTCTATCTCAGCGGCTTCGACCATTTCGTTAAAGAGACTCTGGGGGGCAAAAAATACCTCCGCTATGTCGATGACTTTGCCCTTTTCTCAGATAGCCACGATTTTCTAACAGAGGCTCGACAGGCTATAGAAGCACATCTCGATCGCCTACGGTTGAAAATTCACCCGGTTAAGAGCCATATCTCTAAAACCCAGCAGGGCGCTAACTTTTTGGGCTTCCGCATCTTTCCAGACCGGATCAGAGTTCGCACCGAAAATCTCAGGCGAGCCCGCAGGCGGTGTAGAGAGCTGCAAATTTCCTACGCCGCCCGAAAAATCGATCTGAATCGGGTGGTGACAGGCCTCCAGAGCTGGGAGGCCCATCTCAAACATGGCGATACCCAACAGCTTCGCCGACACATATTCAACTCTCTTGTCTTTTCAAGGGGTTGAAGAAGGGGTAGGCACCTCCGGATGTTGCGGGGTGGTTCTTGGAACAACAATCCGCGGAACTGCCGCTCTGCCTGTCGCAACAACAACAATCCGGACGCCCGCAACAACAACAACGGTTTTCGTGTTGTCTGTTCTGCCGCCAGCGCTCTTCTGTATCAGAACTGGTCAATGGGAATTGGCCAGGCGCGTCAGAGAAGAGTCCAGACCTGCTCCTGCGATGCTGGTGACAGCATTCAAATATAAACCGGGTCGGTCAGATTGGTAGGCATGCCGAAGATCTGCCCGGCCTACCTCCTCACGGCCCAAAATCCCTGGCCCTGAAGATTTATCTGGGAAGTTTGGCTACGTTTAACCCCCGTAAAGCAGCTAAGGAGATCGGCTCCCTTGTAACCCCTGTAAAATTGAATTATCGCTTCTTTGCTAAATCGCCATGACGGCTCAGGTTGTTTCCCCTAGCATTCGTGCAGCCCAGGTCTTCCCTAATATCAGCTGGCAACAGTTTGAGGGCATCGATCGCGCCTTCGACTCAATCCCTGGCGTCAAACTGCGCTACCTCGACCATGCCCTCGAAATCATGCCCATCAGCGCAGACCACGAAGATTTTAAGACCATTTTGCGCATGCTCTTAGAGGCTTACCTGCGGGCCAAGCAAATTCGCTTCTATGGCCGTGGTGGCCCCTCTTTAGGCGACGAGTCGTTAGGAGCCCGTAGCGAACCCGACGAGTCGTACAACCTGGGCACCCGCAAGCCCTATCCTGACCTGGTGCTGGAAGTCGTCATTACCAGCGGTGGTGTAGATAAGCTGGAAGGCTATCGCCGCATGGGCGTTGCCGAAGTCTGGTTTTGGCAAGATGGCGTGCTCAACCTCTACGGCCTCACTCCCGACGGTAGCCAATACCAACTATTGACCAATAGCCAACTGTTGCCCCAACTGCCCCTCGATGTTTTCTGCCGATACGTCACCTATCACGACCAGTTTGATGCGGTAGAAGATTTTCTGCGGGCGATTGGGTAGAGAGAGGTGATCAAGGTTAGTCGTGAGCCATAATGGGGCCAGCTTGAGCTGATTGTCTGAATGGCTGACCTCCCCCACCGCACAAATTCTCTGGCCTGGCAGATTCGCCTGGGCTGGCAGAACCTGGGGGAGTGGTTTGAGTACCAGTTGTCTCGGGTCGATGTCGATCCGCCCCAGTTGCCCCGCTGGCCCTGGCTAGAACCGTTGGCGCGGGGATTGTTTTGGGTGGCGATCGCGGCTATGGCTCTATGGGTGAGCTGGCTACTCTACCAGGGCATCACGGCCTATCTGAACCAACGACAATCTAAATCCACAGCAGCCCAGACCCCCCTGCCCTCCCAGCAGGCCCTCAAGCAGGCGGCATTCTGGTGGCGCGAGGCCCAGCGATTGGCCCAGCAGGGTAACTACGCCGAGGCCTGCAAGGCGCTCTACATGGCAGGGCTAGCGCGACTCAACGACACCGAAATCGTGCTCTATCGCCCCAGCCGTACCGATGGTGAATATCTCACCTGTATCGCTACTCACCCCAGCCGCCCCTACGAGCTGTTGATTCGCACCCACGAGCGCATTGCCTACGGCGACGCCCAGGCCACAGAGGAAACCTACCAGCGCTGCCGCCGCGCCTACCAGGAGATTGCCCAGTCGTGATGCGATCGCTGCCCCTAACCCGCCGCAACTTGATCTTGGCAGCGTTGGCTTTAGCCCTGCTGCTGGGGTTGATGCTCTTGAGCGCCCCCGCCACCAGTCGTCTAGAGAGCGGCTCTACCTGGCACCGTGGCCCAGCGGGCTATAGCGCCTGGTATGAATCCTTAGAGCAGCAGGGGGTTACCGTGCAGCGCTGGCAACGCCCGGTAGAAGACTTACTCAACCGGCTATATGAAGCAGAAGAATCCACCGTCACGCTGATTCAGAATCCCTCAGCCATTTCAGAAACGCTGCTGGTGGTGCTACCAGAGTTTATCGACGAGTCAGAGTTACCCGCGCTGCTGCCCTGGATGCCGCAGTGGATCGACGCTGGCTATCGGCTAGTGGTGCTGGGCGTCAAGACTCCAGCAACGGCGGCTCCCTTTTCGCAAATGTTAACTAGTGAAGCTGGGCCAGTAGAAATTAAGACTCGCCGCCGACACCCCCGCTCTGATATGGAGATAGCCCTAGCCGATGAGTATGGGGCCGTGGTGTGGCAGCAGGCATTTGCCTTAGGGGAGTTTGTGGCGGTGGCCACCCCCCACCTAGCCGCCAACGCCTACCAAAACCAGCCTGGTAACTTTGCCCTGCTCACAAAGCTAGTCGCGGGTACAGGAAGACGCGTCTGGGTTGATGAGTACCTGCACGGCTATCGAGATGAGGAGGCGATCGCAGCTGAAATCGGCAGTGACAGTTGGCTCAGCTACCTGGCCCGCACTCCCCTGCTCATTCTTCTCGCCCAAGCCCTGGTGGTCACCCTGGTTGCCTTGCTGGCCCTCAACCATAGACTGGGGCAGCGGCTCACCCTGCAACCCCCCAGGGTGGATAACAGCCGGGCCTATATTCAGGCCCTAGCCGGGGTGCTGCACAAAGCGGGCAGTCACGACTTTGTGGTGCAAACCCTGAGCCAGGACGAGCGCATTCAACTGCAAAAATCCCTTGGCCTAGGGGGCAAAACGCTACCGCTAGAGCAACTGCAAGCCGCGTGGGATCAACAAAATGGTCGCTCTACCACCGACCTAGATGCCCTCCTCAACCCTCCCGTACCAAAAACCGAAAGCCAGCTACGCGACTGGCTCAAGCGGGTACAATCCCTTCATTACCCCGAAGACACCATAGGAGACACCAATCGGGCATGACTGAGCGCCAGAGTAACCAACAAAGTGACCTACAGACAGCCGTAACGCGCATCGGCAAAACCCTCAGCGGCGTAGTGGTGGGCCAAGACCCCCTGGTGCAGCAGCTGTTGGTGGCCCTACTAGCGGGGGGGCACGTCATTCTTGAAGGGGTGCCCGGCACGGGCAAAACCCTGCTGGTGCGCGCCCTATCGCGGCTGATCCAGGCCGACTTTTCCAGAATTCAGCTCACCCCCGACATTTTGCCGTCGGATATTTCCGGCACCAATGTCTTTGACCTCACCAGCCGTACCTTCACCCTCAAAAAAGGGCCGGTGTTTACCCAGGTGCTCTTAGCGGACGAGATCAACCGCACCCCGCCCAAAACCCAGTCGGCCCTGCTGGAGGCCATGGAAGAACAGCAGGTCACCCTCGACGGCACCAGCCACCCGTTACCCGATCTATTTTGGGTGGTGGCCACCCAGAACCCGCTGGAGTTTGAGGGCACCTACCCCCTACCGGAAGCCCAGCTCGATCGCTTTCTGTTTAAGCTCGTCGTCGGCTACCCGGCCCCGGCGGCAGAAAAGCAAATGCTGCTCAACGCCCAGGCCGGGTTCGAGGCCAAACGGCTGGATGTGGGCCAGCTCAAGCCGATCGCCGCCGCCAAACACATTCTGGCCGCCCGTCAGGCCGCCAAAGCCCTGACGGTGCAAGAACCTATCCTCGACTACCTGCTGGCCCTGGCCCACAAAACCCGCCAGCATCCCGATTTGGAACTGGGCACTTCGCCCCGCTCCACGGTGCAGTGGTTGGCCGCCTGTAAGGCCCACGCCTGGCTGAATGGGCAAGAATTCGTCACCCCCGACAATGTCAAAGCCGTGGCCATGCCCTTGCTGCGCCATCGATTGATTTTAGGGGCTGAGGCGCAGCTAGACGGGCTGACCTGCGATCGCACCATCCAGGCCGTGCTCGACAGCGTGCCGGTGCCGCGCTAATGGCGATCATTCCCACTCGACGAACCTACGGCCTGCTGCTGGGGGGCGGGGTCATCGCCACCCTGCTGACCAACTTTTTCGGCTCGCCCAGCCGCCTTGAGGTTGCCATTGTGGCTCTGCTGGTATTCGATGGTGCCGCCCTCGCTGTCATGTTCTGGGATGGTCTACGGGTAAACTCTCGCCGCGCGGTGATCAAGCGAGATCCCTTACACCGGCTCTCCATTGGCCGCGATAACCCGATCTCGCTCCACGGAGAATCCTCCGCTCCTGTGCGTCTGCGCCTCTACGACAGCTACCCGATCGCGTTTGACGGTACCCCCATGCCCCTGGAGGTGGCGCTAACCGGCCATGAATCCGAAACTATCACCTTCACCGTCAACCCCAAGCAGCGGGGTGAGTATCCCTGGGGCGATCTACACATCCAGCAGCGCAGCCCTCTGGGGCTGGCCTGGGCCAACTGGACTGTACCCGCCGCTGCCACCGTGGCCGTCTACCCGGATCTGATTGGCCTTAACCAGCTTTCCGTCAAGCTGGCCCTACAAGCCACCGGCACCCTCAAGCAGAAGCGGCGCATGGGCGTAGGCACCGAGTTTGCCGAGTTGCGCGAATACGGCACCGGCGACGACCCCCGCTTTATCGACTGGAAGGCCACCGCCCGCCTCAGTTACCCCCTGGTAAGGGTGCTAGAGCCCGAGCGGGAGCAAACCCTATTAATTCTGCTCGATCGCGGTCGGCTGATGACTGCTCAGGTGCAGGGCCTAACCCGCTTCGACTGGGGTATGAATGCGGCTCTATCATTGGCCTTGGCTGGGGTGAGTCGGGGCGATCGCGTTGGCATCGGCGTCTTCGATCGCACCCTGCACACCTGGATACCGCCCAAGGGCGGGCGGGCCAACTTTCAGCAGATGGTCGAGCGCCTTACTGCCATCGAGTCGGTGCTGGAAGAGTCGGACTATTTAGCCGCCGCCACCCATGCCGCCCAGCAGCAGCACCGCCGTTCTCTGGTGGTGATTATCACCGACATTGTGGACGAGACTGCCAGCGCCGAACTGCTCTCGGCCCTGGCC
>NZ_JADEWX010000205.1 GCF_015207395.1 Nodosilinea sp. LEGE 07088 | reverse complement strand
TGGTTTGGTAGGATGCAGGAAACATATTGGTTTAGGGGAGCTGCACTGAGGCTCCCTATTTTTTGTCCCCTTTATTGTCTCAAAGCCCTGTACCGCATGACGTTGAGTACCCTTGTCACCCGTTAAGGATTTTTCCAGTACCCCAGATTCAGTACCTGACCCTTTACAGTACTTCTCGGGTCGTAGCGAAGATTACGAAAAATATCGCCCGGTGCACCCTACGACCGCCATTGATACCCTCTTAGCGGACCTTAAACCGCCCACCCAGCTCGTGGCCGTCGATGTTGGGGCGGGCACAGGCATTGGAGCAAGATTATTGGCAGACCGAGGAGTTGAAGTTTTAGCGATCGAACCCAACGCAGATATGCGTTCAGCGGCAACTGCTCATCCAGGAGTTGAGTTTCGGGCTGGAACAGCCGAAGCAGTTCTTTTGAAAAATGCCTCCGTTGATCTAGTCACCTCATTTCAGGCCTTTCACTGGTTTGAGTTTAAGAAAAGCCTGCAAGAATTTCGCCGAGTATTCAAACCGGGTGGCCGTTTGGCACTGGTTTGGAGCCTTTGGGATCAGAGCGATGCTGTCTCTAAAGAATACAACCGCCTGATTATGGAAGCCTCTAGGGATAAAGAGCGTCAATCTCCTCCCCGGCGGTCTATGGCGTCAGCAATCAAGAGCTTCCGCTATCAGCTGTTTTGGCAGGATCTATACATTCCCTACTTCAATGGTTTTCGGCGTTGCGACTTCAGGTTCAATCAGTCGCTAGATGTGGTTGGTCTAGTGGGTTTGGCTCACAGTCAGGGGGTTACCCCAGCCCAGAGACCGGCTTTAGACCAGCTAATCTCAGAGTTGTCGAACTTCTACCATCTTTTTTGCGATATAGAGGGCCAAGTACAACTGGCTTACCAAACTCGTCTGTATTTAGCAGCTTCACCCAAAAAGATATGACTAAACTGGCCCAATACGCGCCCAGCGCCTTACCCATGCATCTCAAGTACCAGCTGCTAGCAGCGGTTCGAATAGAGTGGCCACGGGCGTTTACCAAACCCAATCGCACCTGGGATTATACGCTTAAAGCAACTCATCCTCAGTATTTTACCATTTCTGAAAAAGACGTTCTTATCAGCTTCGCTGAAGTTAATCAGCGCGTGCTGCAACACGTCAATCAATCCTACCAGGTTTATGGATTAAGTGCGGTATATACCTATCCAGCATACCGTCGCGAAGGGTTCGCGCGGCAAATCGTACAGGCAACAACAGATTTCATTCGCGCCAGCGATGCCGATATAGCAATGCTCTTTTGTCTCTCCCACTTGACTGAACTTTATCGCTCAGCTGGATGGAACTTGATGCCGTCAGTAAATATCTATTATGGCGATCCCAATCGGCCAACTGTGAAAGAAGGGTCTCAGGTCATGATGCAGTTTGTGTCAGATAAAGGACGACAGCACCAAACTAGCTTTGCGCATCAGCCCGTGTATGTGGGCAGGTATACGTGGTAAGAATATCTACTCTTTAGATTGGGGAGCGATATCGCATTCGTCAAACTCCCGACATCGGCATCGGTTGAAATAGCTACAGTGCCGTTGTGAAAGCTAGCAAGTAAAACCAGAGGAAGCCCAACGTGCGTCGCCTGACCTAGACCGTAGTTATGCCAGTAACTCCCTTCAACATGTCACTGGCCCTCAACCAGCGGCATCCCCCAGTTGGACATAATGATGAAGACGACTGGAGTCTGTAACTCTAGCCAAACGGATAGCCAAGTACTCGATACGGAGCTAGCGATCGCTGACATACAGTCAAGACTGCAAAAACTTGGAGTCTTGTATGCTGAACTTCGAATCATTCGGCGTTGAATCGATCGCTTTGAATTCATCTTTAGCCGAGTTGGTACCTGGAATAGGCAGTGATCAGACGGCCCTAAAAGAACTCATCGCCCTATCTAGCTTCAGTGCTCAAAGCAGCGGCGGCGCTGCCAGTCCTACCTACGGTACAGACGCAGAAGACATTCTGATTGGCGATAGCGACACAGACCAACTGTACGGACGGAGAGGCTGTGACGTTTTGTATGGAGTCGCAGGAGATGACACAATTTTTGGCAATCAAGCCAGCGACTGGTTGTGGGGTGGACAGGGCCACGACTTCCTCAATGGTGGCCAAGGTGACGATGCCCTAGCCGGTGGGTTGGGTCAAGATAGCCTGGTTGGCGGCTCTGGCGATGACTGGCTTTGGGGTAACCAGGGGGACGATACGCTAAAAGGCAGTTCTGGTCGCGATCGGCTCTGGGGGGAGGTCGGCCGAGACCGGTTAGAGGGCGGTACAGGTCAAGACTTTCTCTACGGCGGGCATGGTGAAGACATCCTGATTGACTCAGACGGGGGCGACGTGCTCACGGGTGGTCCTTGGGCAGATGAGTTTTGGCTTTGTGGCGGAACTCTTGGCCCCACAAAGATTACCGATTTCCAGGTGGGGCGCGATCGCATCAAGCTCCTGAACATGAATCTCGCCTATGATGACCTAACCCTAAAGAATGGTGAGCTGGGTGCTGTAATCAGCGCCGGAGATATTGAACTGGCCCAACTGGCAGGGGTTGACGCTAGCCAGCTAGTCGAGAAAGACTTTATTTTTGGCAACGCCAAGGCCGCAAATGAGCTGCAGGCCGTTATTGAGCAGGTTCTACAAACAACTCACCTACCTGGGGCTACAGCAGCCGTTGCGGCTCCCGATGATACCGTCTGGATCGGTGCAGGAGGTGTTTCAGAGCTAATTCAGGAAATGCCGATGGGGATTGATGATCGCTTTCAGATTGGTAGCGTGACTAAGCCTATGGTTGCTACGGTTGCCCTACAGCTTGTGCAAGAAGGTCGTCTCAGTCTCGAAGATACCTTGACGGACTGGCTCCCGACCGCTATCACAGACGGCTTGGAACATAGCCAATACATTACTCTGCGCCACCTGCTTAACCACACCAGCGGCATTCCCGATTTTGATGACGTGTTGCTCTCAGACCTTTATGAAGATCAGTCTTTGGGGCTGAAGTCTCGAACCAACGAGGAAATCTTGGCGCAGTACGTATATGCACAGCCATCACTATCAGCCCCAGGAAAAGCCTATAGCTACAGCAATACAAACTATCTTCTGGTCGGAGAGATCGTCGAAACAGTCAGTAATACAAGTCTAGCTAAGGTATTAAGAAAGCAGATCTTCGAGCCCTTAGGGATGCAGAACAGTTTCTTCTCACCGCAAGAATCTATCCCTGGAGGTTATACCTACGGTTATTTCGATGGCGACCAGAATGGCATGCCCAGCGTTGACGTAAGCGCTCTCAATCCATCCTTTGACGGTGACGGGGGCCATGCCGGGATAGTCTCTACCGCAAGGGATGTCGCCCGTTTTACCCAAGGACTATTGGAAGGTGAACTGCTGGCTCCTGAAACGCTCAAGCAAATGACAACTAACGGGGTTCCAGTGGGTGATGGGACGTTCAGCGGTCTGGGCATCTTCTTGGACCCGCAGGGCTATACGGTTCTATTTCACGGTGGTAGCTGGCTCGGCTGGTCGAGTCAACTCCTCTATCTTCCTAATCAGGACACAACGATATCGGTCATAACAAATTTCAAAAGTCAAGCATCCTCTCAGCCAGAGGTAAAGCTTTTGCAGGATATAGGGCTGAGTGTGATCGATAACTTCAAAGACTACTTTGTAGAAAATTAGCATCTTGATCAACTTGTTACTTCGGCGTTGCCTAAGTAGGGGATGAATCTGTAAAAGCGACAGTCTTTGCAGTGCCCCTAAATTCCCCAGTTCTAGGGGACTTTGAGGCTGTTCGATTACCCCTAAGGTTGGGGGGGTAGGGGGGCAAGTCATCTCGGTAATCAGCAACACCGCCACTTCTTGTCTCTTGCCTGGGCACAACGCTTTATTCATAGCTTGAGAAGGAGGTAGCAAGGGGCAGCGTAAACCAAAACGTTGTCCCCTTATCTACCTCGCTAACAACGCCAATCTCGCCGCCGTGGGCGGTGATGATCTGCTTGCACAAATAAAGACCTAACCCCAGCCCAGGCATGTAGCGAGCTCGCTTACCTCGGGTATAGAGTTCAAATAGCCGCTGACATTGCTCTGCAGGTATGCCAATGCCATTGTCTTTGACGTAGCAGCAGAGCATTGAAGTACGGTTTAAATTTAAATTGGCTTTTGACTGTTTCGCAGGTACTGGTTGATTGGTTCCTAGAATAGAGCAGCCGGAATCAACAACTATGTCTGCCCTTAAAGTTAATTGAATACCGGAGGGATTGTGCTTGAGCGCATTGTCGATTAAGTTGCTAAACACTCGCCACAAATGGGTTGGATCAGCGCTAACCAACGGTAACGCTGAAGAGATAGAGGTGTGTAAGTCAACGTTGTTTTGTATAAGCTTGGGCTCGATATCGGCTAAGGCCGTCGCCACGACGGTGCTGAGCTGAAGCGGCTGACGGTGCAGCAGCATCTTTTGCCCATCAGCGTGGTAGGCCTCTACTAAGGCGTTGATCAGGGCCAGCTGGCGATCGCTGCCCTGCAACAGTCGGTTGAGCACGTCAGTGCTAACCTCAACTTGGTCATCAGTGGCTTTTTGAAGTAGGTTCTGCACCACGATTGAGGTGCCTGTAACTGGGCTACGCAAATCATGGGAAATAGCGTGCAAAAAGATCTGTAACTCCCGTCGCGACTCAAACTCAGAGCGACGCAGGCGTTCGTAGACGTAAACACCTGTGTTGCAAATAAGGCAGACCCAACCAATTTCAATGAAGGTGCTCGCGCTGTATACGCTACTAAAAATAGACACATTGCCAACTTCGGTAATGCCAAGCAGCGGATATACTACTGTGTAGTAGCCGATGGGTAATAGCTGCGATAGTAAATGTAGCGGCCAGCGCAGCGGCAAAAGCACCGCAAAGGCCAGAAAAACAATAGTGCTAGGCTCAACTGGGGTGCTATAAAATGTAGAAATGATCTGTGTAACAAACCCGTTAACAGAGCAAGCAAAAAGCAAAAAAACGACTACTGAATAGTGCTTCCCCCAGCAAGTTTTCTGTAGTAATAAACAACACAAGAGCAATCCTGTAATCAGAAAGAAGCCGACTATAGTAATGTCTCTCCATTGCTCTGCTAGCTGGGATTGGCCATAAATTTTCTCCACATCGGAACGGATGGTCTCAATTTTGACAACAAAGATATAGAGCCCGTGGCCCGCAGAAATTAGAAAGCAAATCAGCCCAATCCAGAGGCCAAAGCCCAGCCGCTTGTGCAAAAACTCATGACGCCATTTGACGTAATCAGCGGACTCCGGCGGAAAAAGAGCCTGCCTAAGCTGGGTCCAGTACCGATGCCCTTGCTGGCGTACTTGGTATGGAGATAATCGTATTTTGCTAGAAGAAGCCATAATTAGGTGTGGAGTAGCGAAGTAATTGATGCGCGTCTTGGTTTATCTCCTTAACCCACGACTCGCGCTAGCGATCGCCAGCGCAATGGCTGGCGCAAGCAGAGCTGCTACCAGCGGACGAAAGGAAATGCTAAAGCCTTCTCTCCCCTGCATCCACCGAAAAAACGTCTGACCTCCGACCGTCAGCTGAAATGGAGGCACCTTCAAAATGTCGAAAGGAATTAGCAATGATAGGGGCATTAACGTCAGCAGCACAAAAACGATCAGGGTTAAATGGATGATCTGCCACAGGTTAGCGGGCCAGACAGAGTGACGGTCTCCACTCTGAATTTGACTGCGGCTACCTTCCCCAGGTCCATAGATAGCAAATCCGTCTCGCTGGTCTTCAATATTCACCGAGGCTGGATATCGACAAACGAGGGATGCCATCCAGAGGTCGCCGACGGCCCCTGCTGTGTTCAGTGCTACGACCCAGCCCAACCAGGCTAACCGTGGAAACATCATAAGCAAACCTAGAGCCGTGATGTTGATAATCACCAGGGGTATAAATTTGCTGACCAAGAAGGCATTACGGGTAAACCGCTGGCCAAAGGCCGTGACAAAGGTATAGGGCGATAAATGCTTCGCTCCCACCCCAAAGTGAGGGGTCCCACCAAATGCCTTGAGGGTTAGCCCATGCAGGCATCCATAAAGGGCGGGGGTTGCTATAGGGAGTGCGAACAGGGCAGCCAGTCGTCCATAATCCCAGGGATGAGTCAGCTCCAGGGCGTCTGGCGGTATCCAATGCTGCTGATGGATCGCAGTGTATACCTTGCTAACAGCTACTGAGATAGCGGAAAACAGCACTAGACCTAGCATCATCCACTGAAGTGCTAGCCTATGGCTGAGTCGGAACACGTAAATAGGACGACTAGGGTATTTTTCAGCTTTGGGCATGGCTTGATGCTCCAGTACCTTGAAAAAGCCTCAATTAAAATAGGCTGCTAAGGAAACAAATCCTGGCAGTCGTCGTCTCATTCTGCTGTTTTGTTAATCCATTAAGAGTTTCTACAATCGCGCGTCAGCTGACATCAGCCGACTGGTCAGATTCCATAATTGAGACTGTAGTTGCTTAAAGAGAAGCTTAAGAAGCTGCTTGAGCCTGGGTATGGCTAAAAAAATGCTCGTCGCTCCAGGCCGACAGATGTAAGCGCACATTGCTGAATATCGGCAGTGCCGTTTAGTCAATTTTGACGAAGAGAGGCAGCATGTCAAACGAAGTTGCGGTCTTGAACCCTGAGTCTAAACCCCACACTCCGCTGCGAATTGTGGTCGTCGAAGACGACCCGGTCATGCAGCTGGGCTTAGAGCAATTCCTGGCAGATTATGAAAATTTTGAGGTAGTTGGCCAGGCGGCAGATGGGTATTCTGGAGTCGCCTTAGCCCTTGAACTAAATCCTCACCTAATCGTGATGGATATTGGTTTACCTAAATTAGATGGGATTGCCGCAACCCAGCAAATCAAGCAAAAAAGGCCTGATATTCGCGTCGTTATGCTCACTTCCCATACCGCAGACACTGAGATGATTGCGGCGCTAGCCAGCGGGTCGGATGCCTACTGCATTAAAGGGGCTAGCCTGGAGCAACTGGAGGTGGCCATTCACTGCGCTCACACCGGGGCTACCTACCTCGATCCACAGATTGCTCGCCGCGTGATTGGCCACCTGCAACACAGGCCAACCTCTACACCGCCTATTGTTGAACTATCCAATCGAGAACTCGACGTACTCAGGCTGATTGTGGAGGGCAAGAGCAATCCTGAGATCGCCGCTGAGCTGTTTCTCAGCATCAGTACTGTGAAGACCCACCTGCGCAGCATTATGAATAAGCTGGCGGTAGATGATCGGGTTCAAGCCGCCGTGGCTGCGCTCCGCAGCAGCTTGGTTTAGCCCATTCTTAGGTACTGGGCAGGACCGCCTTCTTAATCACGCCATGGACACCCCAGTTGCCGTCGACGACTTGGGTCCGAGTCCACAATATCGGCCTCCTGAGAAGCTGTAAAGAAATACGATGACCGGGGAATTAGACCGCCGTGACTAGCGCTAGCGCTGGCGGCACTTCAATTAAACCGGAGAGTCGATCAGCCCCGGATGATCCTGCGGCCTGGGGCCTGACGTGTCCCAGTGAAACCGACGCTCTGACTCGGCAATGGGTTTGTCGTTGATGCTGGCTTCGCGGCGGCGCATCAGCCCGTTTTCGTCAAATTCCCAGTTTTCGTTGCCGTAGGCGCGGTACCACTGCCCGGCGTCGTCGTGCCACTCATACTGAAAACGCACGGCGATGCGGTTGTCGCCGTAGGCCCACACTTCTTTGACCAGGCGGTAGTCCAGCTCTTTGTCCCACTTGCGGCGCAAAAAGGCGCGAATGGCGTCGCGGCCCTGGAAGATCTCGGCCCGGTTGCGCCAGTGGCTGTCTTCGGTGTAGGCCATAGCAACGCGATCGGGGTCGCGGCTGTTCCAGGCATCTTCGGCCATGCGGGCTTTAGCGATCGCGATGTCACGGTCAAAGGGGGGAACGAGTTTTTGAGTCACGATATTACTCCATCAGCAAACGGTAAAAAAAAGCTGCTGGAGGTTACTCCAACAGCCAGGGGTCAATGGAAAGAAACCAGTTGGAAACGATTGGCCGTGCTAGCCCAGGACCACCCCGGACAAAAAGGCGGCACCAACCCCAGCCAGGGTGAATCCGGCAAATCGCAAGCTCAGCGAAGGCGCTTGCTCGGAGGCACCAAAGCGCTTAGCTAGCCAGTAGGACCCCGAAGCGATCGCCAGCTGAATTGAGGCGAACCCTACCAGGTAGGCCAAAACGGACCCCATCCCAGCACCGATCACGGCCTCTCCGTAGGCATAGCCGTGAAAAATTCCGGCCAGGGCCGCCAAAGCCACTACGACTCCGGTGCGAGGGGGCTCACGCATGGCCAGAAGGCCGCCAAACAACAGCACTGAAGCCGAGATCATAAACTCAGGCGCAGGCAGGTTCAACCCCATCAAGTGCAGCCCGGTGCCTGCCATAGAGGCGAGTACAAAGCTGATGGGAATGCTCAAGCCTCGGCCGATTACAGCCGCCAACAGACCAGCCGCCACGACAAACGCCAGGTGATCTAAACCAATGACCGGATGCCCCAGACCAGACAAAAAGCCCTCAAAGGCATTGGTGGGTGTATTGCCACCAAAGGGATGGTGGGCCAGGGCCGGACTGGCTGCCAGCAACAGGCCGACGACGGCGGCGACAGCCAAGCCACCGAGCTGCTTGATCTTCACCGGCAGCGTTTTAATCGATTGAAACTGGAACATTGAGTAGCCTCTCAGCACGGGTTTAAGGGAGAAATTTTGCAACGCTTACCACTTCTTGTAGGGCAGGAACTTGCCGCACATGATGATTTTGACGCGATCGCCCTTGGGGTCTTCCTCTTTCTCGACGTCAATGGTGAAGTCAATGGCGCTCATGATGCCGTCGCCAAACTTCTCGTGCACCACGGTTTTAATCGGCATACCGTAGACCTGCATGATCTCATAGAAGCGGTAGATCAGCGGGTCGGTCGGAACAACCGGGTCCAGGGAGCCTTTGACGGGGCACTCGGTCAATGGCTCGATTAGCGAGGAGTCGGCCCCGATCGCCTCAATCATTTTGGTGGCTTCTTCGACCGAGGCGCTGGCCTGACGGTAAAAGACTGAGGCAATCCAGACTTCGTCGCAGCCGACTTTGGCTTCTAGATCGGCGAAAGAGAGACCAGCGGCTTTCTTGGCGGCCAGCAGCTTTTCGGTAATTTCGGGAAGTGCCATGGTGAAATCCTCTTGGTTACGTCAATGTTGAGAAAGGGGGATGAGGGGGCAGGGGGGATGGTGGTGATTTGACCCACCCCTACCC
>NZ_JADEWX010000204.1 GCF_015207395.1 Nodosilinea sp. LEGE 07088 | reverse complement strand
TGGAGATGTCGTGAGACCCACAGGTTGGACAGGTCATCTCAATGGCCATGGAGGCTACCCCCTCAGAATCTATAAATACGACAGCGTTGCCTTATTTTTTCTCCATCCTTTACGTTAGTCCACTACCACGCTTCAGTTAGGGATTAGCGTTGAAAGTTGATTGACTGTCCGCCCTATCACAGCAAATACAACAACCCCATTGAGCGCTGCTGGGCGGCGTTGGAAAACTACTGGAATGGAGCGTATCCCTTAGTATTTCCAGGGCCAATCTAGCCCTCTCTCGGCAAACCGAGTGGCCTCGGCCGCGGGTATGGGTTTTGAAAATAGAAACCCCTGCCCATAGTCACATTTCTGCTGCAGCAGCCAAGCCAAATGATATGAACTCTCAATACCTTCCGCGACGACCTTGACGCCAAGACTGTGGGCCAATGTAATGATTGATTTGGTAATGCTAATGCTGGTGTTATTATCGGGTTTATCTATTTGTGAGATAAAGGATCGATCTACCTTTAGGCTATTGACAGAAAACTTGTTTAGATAGCTTAAAGACGAATACCCAGTACCAAAATCATCAATTCCCAGCTTAAAGCCAGCCTGCTTGAGCTGGTTCAGAAGTTTGAGAGATTGAATGGTGTTTTCCATAAGATTACTTTCGGTCACCTCGATATTTAGCATGTCGGGAGTGAGGTCATATTTTTTCACCGTGACCACAAGTCGATCTACCAAGTGGACTTCGGTCAACTGTTTAGAGGAAATGTTGACGTTCACAGATAGGGGCATTCTAATCGCTGGATTGGCCTGCCATCGGCTCAGCTGCTGACAGGCTTCATTGAGTACCCACTGCCCAATCTGATAAATTAGATTGGTTTCCTCAGCCATGGGAATAAAGACTTCGGGGCTAATCAGCCCATTGTCTGGATGATTCCAACGAAGTAAAGCCTCAAAGCCGACCAGCTTTTTTTGAGCCAGAGAGACAATTGGTTGATAGTAGAGCTCCAGTTGCTTTTGGTCTACAGCTCGTCTTAAATCACTGTCTAAGCGGAGCAGATTAGTCGCCTTTTTGTGCATCTCAATGTCAAAGACGACAAACCTTGCTCTGCCCGTGTTTTTGGCATGATACATGGCTGTATCGGCATCTCTAATGATCTCCTCTACAGTTTGGTAGTCCAGGGAGCTCAAAGCTATACCAACACTGACACTAGGATATAGTTCATGAGGTTCAATCTTTAAAGGTTTTGCTATAGATTTTTGCAATCGTTTGGCAATTTCTATTGCTTCATCGGGAGACTTGAGATTGTCTAGCAATATTGCAAATTCATCTCCTCCCAAGCGAGCTACCATATCTCCTATTCGCATGCAGCGACTAAGTCTTCTGGCCAGCCGAATCAAAAATTCATCTCCGATTAAATGACCCAGACTGTCGTTAATCATCTTGAATCGATCGACATCAATAAAAAGAACCGCAAAATTATGATTTGGCGAAATTTTCTGCCTGAATTCGAGTGATTTTTTCACCCTTGCAAAGAAAGATTCCCGGTTTTGCAGCCTGGTTAAACTATCTAAAAGAGGGACTTTTTCCGAATTCACTAAAGTGGCTTGAGTGCTCTGATTGAGAAGAATTAATTGGTCAAGTGATGTCCCCTCAGTATTTTTACCGGAAACAAAAAAAGCCAATTTCCGGATTAAATCTTCTGGGGAATCATCTACTATGGAACAGTCTACTTGACTTAGAAAAAAGGCGTAGACTCCCTTGTGGAAACCGATGACATCACATGGGTTGAGCTTATGAACAGCGACTCTGGCTCCATTTACAAATAGCCCGTTTGTACTAACGCGACCTTTAAGATCGCCGTCAATAATCCAGGTGGCACCCTTAGAAAAATATATAGTTGCGTGGCATCTAGAAACCCCTTGTGAGCTCAACAAGATGTCATCGGCAGAGCTGCGACCAATGGTTAAAGTTTCTTTATCAAGCTTTTTGACGACAATTCTATGTTCTTCTTTAACCACTAGAATATTGACTAATGCTGCCGCTAAGACATCTGATTGTTTGTCATCTAATGAATCAGACTGGGGCAGAAACATCTCTTGTTGGCTCTCTTGATATAGTTCGGTAATATCATCAATAGCCTATTTCTGACATAGATTTCAGTCAAAAAAATCGGCATTTATGCGCAATTAAGGTTGAAGATGTGGTAAAGATTTTGGGCACAGAGATATCGATCGGATCTCAAAAAAATAGTTTACCTGAGCTATAAAACGCGCTGATTTTAGGGCAGGAAAGTGACATTCTCGTGACGGTTTGCCATGATCTGGGCTTTAGATAATGTCAAAAATAAATTTCAATTGAGAATAGACTGGGTCAGATCGAGCAAGATCTCGTAGTCAAAGTTATGGATCTTGTGGCTTAGCGCCTGGGCAATAGGTGCCTGTTCGGGAGGGATGGCGGCAATTAGGACCATCATCTGATCTTGGTTAAGGCGGATCAGGGCGTCGTGGAACTGATCAATCCAGGCGGTGGGTAGCTCCCGTAAGCGTTCGACGGTCAGATCAAGGCTGGAGTCTGTAGACGCTGGCAGGGTGGCCTGGGCCTCGTAGATGTAGTGAACGCCCAAATGCTGGGCCAGGATGCGCGTTATTTCGGTTTCTTGGATGGGCTTAACCATAAAGCCATCGAAACCAGTCTGGTCAAATTCGGCCTGGCTTTGGTAGGGTACCCCGGCTGTGAGGCTGATGATCTTGGTTGGCGGCAGGTCGGGCTGGTGCAGGCGGAGGACCTGTTCCTGCTGCCGAATCACCTCGGTAGCTTCATAGCCATCCATCACTGGCATGCGGATATCCATGAAAATGAGGTGAGGCTGCCAGGTCTGCCACTGCTCAATGGCGGCTTGCCCATTGGTGGCAGTTTGCACTGTAAAGCCAAGGTCGGTGAGCAAGTTGTGCAACAAAACTCGATTGGCCCAGTTGTCTTCGACGATTAAGATGCGGTACTCGGGCTGGTCAGGGGCGATCGCAAGCACCCGGCGAGGCAGCTCAGCCGGGGCGATCGCCGCCGCATCTATCACCTTGACCGGAATTTCAAACCCAAAGATTGACCCTGCATCGGGCTGACTGCTAACAGTCAGCTCGCCCCCTAACAAACGCACAAATTGACGGCTAATCGGTAGCCCCAGCCCGGTGCCCTCCTGAGATTGGCGACTGCTGGTCGTTTGTGCAAAGGGCTCAAAGATCAGGGTCAGATCCTCAGGGGCGATGCCAATGCCGCTGTCTTCTACCTCAAACCGCAGCGTCACCATCTCCCCCGCCGCTGCCTCGGGGCCGATCTCGTCTCCCCCTGGGGACAGCAAACCCTGGGTGTGCGGCAGTAGCGGGCTACCTGGCGTAACCCGCAGGCTGACATAGCCAGCCTGGGTAAATTTAATGGCATTGCTCAGCAGATTGAGCAACACCTGACGCAGCTTGTGGTTGTCGGTACGAATGTATTGGGGTAGAGCAGCATGGTGGTTAATCGTGAAGGTTAGCCCCTTCCTCGTTGCCTTCAGGCGCAGCATCGCCATGAGGTTGTTTAACAGCTGAGGCAGGTCAAAATTTCCCGGGTTTAGGCTAATCTGACCCGCTTCAATCTTTGACATTTCTAGGATGTCGTTAATCAGGGTCAGCAGATGTTCACCGCTGCGGCTAATAATTTGTAGTTCTTCGACATGGCGACTGGGCAGGGTAGGGGCTCGCCCAATGAGCTGACTAAAGCCCAAAATGGCGTTGAGCGGGGTGCGCAGTTCGTGGCTCATATTGGCCAAAAAGATGCTTTTGGCGCGGTTGGCAGACTCTGCTACATCTTTGGCGGCAACCAATTCGGCGGTGCGCTCAGCGACGCGGGCTTCGAGGTCAGCATTGGCCCGTTTGAGGGCTTGCTCAGCATGTTTCAGCGTGCTGAGCAGTCGGGCTTGCTCTTGTTCGAGCTGTTTGCGCTCATCAATATCGGTATGGGTGCCCAGCATGCGCAGGGGCTGCCCGGCTTCATCCCAGGCGACAATTTTGCCCACTGACAAGATCCATTTCCAGTGCCCATTTTGCATGCGCAGACGAAACTCGACTTTGTAGTCTGGGCGTTCACCCGCAACATAGGCCCGGTAAATCGCCCCAACTCGCCCACGGTCATCGGGGTGCAGGCGTTGTTGCCACTTAGCGGTGGTCTCGTGGAAGTTGACCGGGCTATAGCCCAGCATGGCGGCATAGGTCGGGCTCACGATCGCCTCGTCTGTGCGCAAGTCTAGGTCATAGAGCCCCTGATTGGTGGCCATCAGCGCCAGCCGCAGGCGTTCTTCGCTATCTCGCAGGTCAGCTTCAGCACGTTTGCGATCGGTGATGTCGTCGTAGCAGCCAAGGACACCAATCACCTCGCCCTGGCTGTTGGTGAGAGGCACTTTGCTGGCGCGTATCCAGATCTGCTCGCCTGACGCATCGCCTAGGAGTTCTTCATAGTCGAGTTTGGGGGTGCCTGTTGTGATTATCTGTCGATCGTCGTTGTTGTAGCTTTCGGCAAAGTTAGCCCAGATCAGTTCAGTGTCGGTTTTACCCACAATGGTGTCTGGGGTGAGCTGACAGTCATTCGCAAAAGCCGGGTTGCAGCCCAGGTATCTCAGCTCGCGATCTTTCCAAAACAGTCGCTGGGGGGTGGCGTCGAGCACCAGTTTCAGCATGTTGCGAGATTCTCGTAGGGCAATCTCGGCCTGTTTGCGTTCAGCTTCGCTGCGTTTGCGATCGCTAATGTCTTGGATCACGGCAATCCAATTAACTGGCTCACCCTCTGAGTTTTTCACCAGAGAAACGGCTAGATTGACCCAGACGATTGCGCCATTCTGGCGAATGTAGCGCTTTTCCATCACAAAGCTGGAAATATCCCCGGCCAGTAGCCGATTTACGTTGGCCTGGTCGGCGACTACATCGTCGGGATGGGTGATTTCGGAAAAGTGCCTTGCCGCCAAGTCGGCCGGGGACTCATAGCCCAAAATGTCGCAGAGTTTCTGATTGACCTGAATAAAATAGCCTTTCAGGTCAGTCCAATTAATGCCCACACCAGCCTGCTCAAAAATGGCCCGCCACCGTTCTTCCCGGTCGCGCAGAGCAGCTTCAGCCTGTTTGCGATCGCTGATGTCGCGCACCCCGGCAAGGACAACGGGCCGATCGCCGAGGGTGACCCGTCGCAAGATCACCTCTGAATCAAACTCGGTATTATCGCTCAGCCGTCGACCGGGCCATTCAAACTGGAGCGACTCGCTCTTCTGCACCTGCTGAAACAGCTCAGAGACCTGGTCGAGCGGAGCATTGGGGGCAGACAAGGCAGCGACGTGACTGCCCACCAACTGGTCTCGAGTGGCACCGTGGAGCTCTAGGGCGCGATCGTTGATATCTACAATAGTGCCGTCCAGGGCATGGATATAAATTGCGTCGTAGACATTGTTGAAGATAGTGCGCAGATCGCGCTCCGATCGCGCCAGGTCTACGGTACGCTGCTGCACGCGCTGCTCAAGCGCTTCGTTGAGTTGCTGGAGTTCTGCCTGAGTGGTCTGGAGTTCCTCCAGGGTTGCTTGCAGGGTTTCGTTGACGAGCTGAAGTTGAGTTGCGTGCTGGCTGATCGCCTCGTAGGCATGCAGTAGCGCGGCTTCGTCGCGTTTGCGATCGCTAATGTTGCGCACCGTCGCAATCACCTGCTCCTCCTGAAAGGGAACCAGGCGGGCTTCAAAGTCTTCTAGCTGGCTGCCAAGTGGTAGTTGATATTCAAAGCTAACCAAATTTTGGCCCGCCAAAACTTGGGCAATACCTTCCACAAAAAGGAATTGCACCTCAAGGGGTAGAACATCTTGCACCTGTTGCCCCAAAAATTCTTCTGGGGGTACGTAGAGGTTGGGGTTGTTGGGCCCGGCTTTATAGGCCAAAATCTTGCCCTCACGATCGAGGCAAAACAGTAGATCCGGGGATGCTTTGAAAAGCGCCTCCATTTCGGCATTGCTATGGGCTAGGGCCAGCTGGCTTTGCTTGAGGGGGGTAATATCTTGGGCATTGCCCACAATTTGCGTCACCTGGCCATTTGGGTCGCGCTCAAAGACGCGATCGCGACTCAAAAACCAGCGCCATTCCCCATTTTTGTGCTGCATGCGGTATTCGAGTTCGGCAAAGTCGTCATCGGCCAGGGTCGCCAGGCGATCAAAGTAGCGGTTGGCCGCTTCTTGGTCGTCAGGATGCATCAAAGCCACGACAGACTGCTTGGTCCGGGCGATCATCTCGTCGTCGGTATAGCCCAGATAGGTACTCACTTCGCGGTTAATGAAGCGGTTGCAGTGTTGGGCCAGGTCGTAGATATAGATCACATTGGGAGAGCTATCGGTAATGTGGTGAATAAACTCCCGACTCGCTCGCAGTTCATGTTCAGCCTGCTGCCGTTTCGCCTCCAGTTGGGCAACCTCTGTAATATCTCGCACAATGACCCAGACATCATGGTTGCCAGCAGGGACAATGCGCACCTCTTCGGTAACGGTCGTTTCGCCAATCACCAGGGTCTGCTCATAAATTTGCAGGGATCCGGTAGCCAGGGCCTGATGGATATGGTTCATCCGTTGGTCGGCCACATCCTTGGGCAAGCCCTGCGCATAGATATTTTTGTCAACCAGATCGCTGGGAGCGCCTAAAAACCTCATGTTGCTGGGAGCAAAGAAATCGAGATAAACCCCCTCGCCGGTCATATGCACAATTAGATCGGGTAGCGCCTGCACCAGGGCTCGATGCTTTTGTTCGCTGCGGCGGAGGTCATTTTCAGCTTGCTTCAGGGTGGTAATGTCTTGGGAAATGCCCAATAGATAGCGGGGTTGCTCATGGGCATCATAAATTGGGACTTTGACAGTCTCTAAAATTTGTCGCCCCAGGTGGGGGCAATCGACGACTTCCTCCAGCCGGGTTTTGACCCAGTTGGCCATAACCTGGCGATCGACCCGGAGAGACCCATCGGCCTGCTCAGCCGAAAACAGATCGCGATCGGTCTTACCTAAAATTTTCTCCCGTGGGTAGTCAAAGAAATACTCACAGACCGGGTTAACCAAAACAAATTCGCCAAAATGGTCGGGTCGGGCATCTTTAACAAACAGGCTGACGGGCAAATTATCCACAATGGTCTGCAAGAAGTCTCGGCTTTCTTGCAGGTCAATTTCGGCCTGACGGCGATCGGCCTCCAGCTGCTTCTGCTCAGTAATGTCTTGAAAGATGGCAATGATGCAGGGGGCCTGGGCCGGGAACGTTTCTACCCTAGAAACGGTTAATTTTACCCACCGCAGAGAACCCGAGCGATGAAATAGCCGCTTTTCCATCGTGAAGCATGGCATCTTGCCGGCCATTAACTGCGCCATCCAGGCGTCGTCCACCAGGGTGTCTTCAGGATGGCTATAGTCGGAATACCGCACTTGCTGCAGTTCGGCTTCGCTGTAGCCCAAAAAATCGCAAAACCATTGATTGGCAAAGAGTATCGACCCAGATGAGGGAGACGCTATGCAGATACCGACAGCAGCCTGGTCATACACAGCCTTGAAAACGGCCCTACTCCCACCGAGCCCCGACGACTGGGCGGCAGCCTCGTCGCCCTGGGTAGGGTCTGGCTGCCCCCGTTCGCCTGGGCCGGTAGCCCGATGCTGCAATTGCTGCCTGAGCTGACGCCGCTGCCACAGGTTACGGATGGTCACCCAGAGGCGTGTACCGTAGAGCTGAGACCGATCTAAAAAATCTGCGATTCCAGTCTGGTCAAGCTCTATCGCCCCTAGATCACTGCCATCATCTAGCAACAAAACCAGGTCTGGCCTGGTAGAGCCCCAGCGGGTCTGCAGGTCTGGCCCCTGGGCTGCATAGCACTGCCAATCTAGCAGCACAACATCGGGGCAACCCG
Source organism: Nodosilinea sp. LEGE 07088 (assembly GCF_015207395.1). GTDB lineage: Bacteria > Cyanobacteriota > Cyanobacteriia > Phormidesmidales > Phormidesmidaceae > Nodosilinea. The sequence goes on along the minus strand of NZ_JADEWX010000204.1, from coordinate 1,416 downwards.
CCTCAACCCCCGCTAAAATCTGCCCGCGCCAGGTTGCTTCCCCTTGCAGTGCTCTCTGCAACCGGGCCTGCTCTGTCGCCGACTCCATTAGAAACAGCACAGTTGGTTCCGAGGTTGTCATGGAGCAGAAATCCTAAGGTCGCAGCCCGCACCAGCTTCAAGTGTAAGCCATGAGACCTTTGGCCACGCTTGGAACCGCTTCATTTAAGACACGTTTCAGCGCGAAGGCCGCCAACGAGCCATCGAAGCGGGGCGCAAAGCGCACTTGAGCGACCTGGAGGATAAGGTATTGTTCATCCTGATGTACTTTCGCCCGATGAGTCGGCTATGAAGGTGTTCTACTGATTGACTGACAAAACTTGTGAACAGAATCCTCGAAAGCCCTCACCCTAGCCCTCTCCCGAGGGGAGAGGGAACCGGAAAAGTGGATTGGCTCCCCTTCTCCTTCGGAGACGCTCCACGAACGCCCTCTGGGAGAGGGGTTGGGGGTGAGGGACGGATAACTTTTGTCAGTCAACTAGGGTGATCTATCTCGCGATTGCTAACGTCTCAAAAAAATGGACGAGGCCGATTCAAGATTGGAAAAGTGCCTTAAATCGTTTCGCGATCGAGTTTGAAGACCGGTTCCCGATGTAGCGATCCCATCCTTGACACAAACCTTAGGGCTTAACGAGTTCTCTGTCAGCATTAATGAGGCAGGTCGGCAGTAAGTTGCGGCCTCTAGATCGCGGGGAACCCTCACCTGCAACGCGGTATCACCAAGCTTTTGCAGGACAATGAAGAGCGGTATTCACTGCTGCCTCGTTTCATCAGCCATCGGCAAGGTTTTGCCTAGCGCTAGTCGAATGGTTGCAGCAGTGAAATCTCCTCTCAACCCTCTTGATCTGCTGAACCCCCATGGTTAGCCCGATTATTCCGCCGAAGCAGCACCGCCATTACCTCACCCACTGGCTACTCAACGAAGACCGCGACGAGGCCGACGAACACAAGTTCAAACATCCCTGGTGGCAGGTGATGTGCTTGACGGGGGTGGACTACTTCTCGACCCTGGGCTATCAACCCGGCATTGCTGCCCTAGCGGCGGGGGCATTGTCTCCGTTGGCCACCCTGATCTTAATCCTAGTGACGCTGTTTGGAGCCCTGCCCATCTATCGCCAGGTGGCGAAGCTCAGCCCCCATGGGGAAGGCTCTATCGCTATGCTAGAGCGGCGGCTGCCTTGGTGGCAGGGCAAGCTATTTGTGCTGATGTTGCTGGGCTTTGCCGCCACTGACTTCATCATCACCATTACCTTAACGGGTGACAACGTACCTAAAGAGCTTGCTGCATCAGGGATAGAGCATAGAGACCACGCTGAAAATAGCGATGTTTATGGGGTTTGAGCGCTATCAGTTGGAGTGCCCAGTCGGTCCATAACT
>NZ_JADEWX010000203.1 GCF_015207395.1 Nodosilinea sp. LEGE 07088 | reverse complement strand
GCGTCGCTGGATTGACCCCGCCTGGGTGGCCCAGGCCCAGACCCCGGCTGTGGCCAGCCCCGATCGCGAAATGCGCGGTGTCTGGCTGACCAACGTCGATAGCCAGGTGCTATTTTCCACCGAGGCGCTGGAGTCAGCCATCAATCGCCTGGCCGACCTCAATTTCAACACCCTCTACCCCGTCGTGTGGAACTACGGCCACACCCTCTACCCCAGCGCTACCGCCAAGCGTGAGCTGGGAGTCAGCCAGCACCTCTACGGCGACCTGCGCGCTCCCGGCCCCGCCAGTGAGAGCGACCGCGACATGTTGCAAGAGGCGATCGACTTCGGCCATGGCCGGGGCATGGCGGTGGTGCCCTGGTTTGAGTTTGGCTTTATGGCCCCCGCCAACTACGAGCTGTACCGCCGCCACCCCGACTGGTTTACCCAAAAGCAGGCCGCTCCCTTGGCTCCGGGTAGATCTCTAAGGCCAGGAGATAGGCCGCGACTTGCGAGTCAGCCCGATGGCAAAAGTACAGCCAAACCAACCTCTGCCCTGGAGACTCCCAAGGCCAGCGACCTAGCCCGCGAAAAGCACCGGGCCGATCAGTGGATCGCCCAGGACGATTTTCTCCCCGACCCCGACTGGGTGAACGACCCCGCTATCTGGATGGAGGGCAACGTGATTCCGCGCCGCTGGATGAACCCCTTTCACCCCCAGGTGCAGAAGTTTCAGCTAGAGCTGATCAATGACCTGGTTAGTAACTACGAGGTCGATGGCTTTCAGTTTGACGACCACCTGGGTCTACCGGTGGACTTTGGCTACGACCCGTTTACCATCAACCTCTACCGGGTCGAGCACGGCGGTCGTGCCCCGTCCAGCAACCCCCAAGATGCCGAGTGGGTAGCCTGGCGGGCGAACAAAATCTCTGATTTTCTGGCCCAGGTCTATGCTCTGGTCAAGGCCCGCCGCCCCGATGCCGTGGTGTCGATTTCGCCCAACCCCCACCCCTTTGCCTACGTCAACTACCTGCAAGACTGGCCCGAGTGGGTCAGCCGCGACATTGTCGATGAGCTGGTGATTCAGGTCTACCGCAGTGACCAAAACCGCTTTATGTGGGAGATGAACAAGCCCGAGATGCAAGCGGCGCGGCGCAAAATTCCGGTCAGCATCGGCATTCTCAGCGGTCTGCGGGCGCGTCCGGTGAAGATGGATTTTATTACCGACCAGATGGCGGCGGTGCGCGATCGCGCCTACGCGGGCATGTCGTTCTTCTTCTACGAGTCGCTGTGGATCTCGCCGCCGCCCGAGACGGCGACCCAGCGAGTTGACCAACTTCAGCAGGCCTTTGCGACTCAGGTTATGCGACCGCGCCGATGAGATGATCCCGGTGAAATGGAACTGGTGACATGGTGTCAGTGAGTGGCGATCGCTAGCAGGTCGGGCAGCAAATCGCGGGGACTTCGGTGAGTTTTGACGTTCTCAGCAACCGATGGTGACCCAGCTGATCGCTGACCGGACTGGGAATGCGGGGGTCTACCGGGTCGGGAACCGCACGATTCAGCTGTTGAACTAGTTTGGCAAAGTCCTGGCGGCGATTTTCAGCAATCAGCGGCTGGGTGGCCTGGGCTACCCTGGGTCGGGCCAGATCAGAAACATGCTCAGCCAGGCTGGTGATCTGGGGCAGGGTTTCGACCACCAGCACGCTCAGAGGCGAATCATGGGGTAGCCCCAGGCTGGTGAGCAGCTGGGCGACTTCGTGATTGCTCCAGGCCACGGTGCCAAATTTCTTGCCGCCTTGACTACCGGTGCTGGGATTCACTAGCTTGAGGGAATGGATCAGATTGGCAGGCTGCACCTCGTACTGGAAGTTTCTAAAGGTAATCGCTCGCAACATCTGAAGCTGCTCCGCCGTGTAGCGATCTAGCAGGTTACCCGAGGGGCGACGCTCGATCTGCACCCGCCAGTCCAGGGGCCGATCGTCTAGCAGAATGTTGCGATAGTCTCGATTGTCGGCCTGCTTGACCTGGGCATAGAGCAGGGCCCACAGCTGGGTGCGGGGGGGGTTGGCGGTCACATTCTTGCCGCCGTGTACGGCTACAGCGTAGGGCGCTGTCACCCAGAGGGTATCGTTGTCGCGGTTGGGCATGCAGGTCAGGGTAGGGGCCGGGTGCTGCAGGCCCGTCACCCTCAAGCGGCGGCCAAACCGGCCCTGGGCGGTCGACCACACCATGGCCGTGGTGGTCGAATGGCGAAAGTGCCCAACCCGAAACTCGTAGGTGAAGCAGCCAAACATTTCATCGGCGTTGGCGTGAAGCCCCGGCGGCAGGGGCAGCAGGTAGTGGCGATCGCTGGTGGTGCTTTTTTCCATCGGCTGCATGGCATTTAGACCCGCCAGGTCGTTGGTGGCCCCGGGGGTGACAATACGAATCAGCTCTGGATCGATGGGCAGGGCAGGCTCTGACGGGGCCGCCAGCAGATCGGGGGCATTGTTGCTGAGCAGCTGATCGGGGGCATTGGCCAAGACTCGGGCAAAGTAGACATCGTTGGGGTCAGCGACCGGTTCGGCAAACTCAACCCAGAGAAATCGGCGGCGGTCTTCTGACGCCGAATAGGTCTCGTTGCGCACGTAGGGCGATAGGGCAATACCCGCCGATACCAGCCGAGGCACCTGGGTAGGCGGCGTTGTGATCGGCAGGGTTAACGCCAGCGCGATCGCATCCTGGGGCTGGCCATGGCCAGGCTTGAGGCGCACCTCGATCGAGTAGCTCACCTCAATGGTGTCGGGAAAACCGGGATCGCCCCCGCCCTCAGGCTGAGCCTTTTTGGGCTCTACCGCATCGATAAACACCAGGCGGGAGGCATGGCGTTGGGGCTGGTCTAGCGCCTCAAAGGAAGCCGTTCGCAGCATTTCCAGGTCGCCGATCACCACGTCCGTGGTGGTGGCGACCTCGTCGTGGGTGTACCTGAGGGTGCGCCGCAGAATCATGCTGCGATGCTCGAGCCCGTCCCACATCCAGTCGCGATCGAGGGTCAGGCTGGCGCAACAGAGCCAGTGGTTGATCAAATCGCCCTTGGCCGCAAAGGTGAGGGCAGCATGGTCGGGGGCCAGGGTGTGGGGAATGCGGCTAGAGCAGCCAAACACCACCCGCTCCCCCTTGGGCGCAGTCAGGGTGAGCTGGCTGCTGACCAGGCTGAGGCGGTCGGCCAGCTGCTGCACGTTGTCGCGCTGGCGGGGAGTGCGATCGCCCAGCAAAAACGTGGTCGGTCTCCCGTCGAAGAAGGTGACCAGATCAGACTGCATAAAGATGCCCTGGAGTTCGGGCACTCCGGGCGTTTGCACGAGCAAATTGGCCTCATCGGCGGAGGGCTGGTAGGCCATCACCTGAATCGGCTCGCCAAAGCGATTGTCCAGGGACTTATCACGGGTGTGGAGAAAGCCGTAGTAGGCGGCATTGTCGTCTTTTTCTTCACAGACGGCCCGTAGGGTAAGGCGCACGGTGCGCGCCGTGGGCAGTACCAGCTCTGTCAGGGTGTCAATGTCGCCGGACAAATTGAAGTCATTCACCAGATCCACGGCCTCACCCGTGTGCAGTACCGCCACATCGCGATAGCTCAGGGGTATAGCCAACGAGGCTTCGTAGTCGTCATCGGTGGTGATGGGCGGGAAGGCACGGGTTGTGGTGTACAGGTGCACGTAGTCGTCCTGACCGGATAGACTGGCTAGCTTGTCGAGTTTGAGCGTGGCAATTTCAACCGTAATTTCAATCCGATCGACATCTGGATCGGCAATGCCCAGCCCAACGCGATGTTCGGCATTGGCACTGAGATCGAGCGCATCGACGGCAATGCCGAGATTCGATTGATCGATCAGCCGCTGAACGGGGTCGGTATATTTGTCGGTGTACACCACTTCCGGATACCCCAGTTTAGGGCGCTGGAGGGTCAGCGTCGCAATGGCGGTGGGTTGATCGCTATTGACAATCGCGTTGTCGTCGTTGCCGGTGGGCTGAAGTTCTAACAGGCGGGGCTGGTGGGGCGAAATAAATCGCTTAAACCGACACTGGGTAATATCTGAGCCGGTGGCGTTGATGGGGCTGGCGCTCAGGGCCGGCGCACCACCGCTGAGATCGCGCAGTCTGACCCTAAACTCGTAGCTGCTGCCGTACCGCAGCTGGGTGGTGCGGTCAGCGGGGCGGTAGATTTGGTTGAGCTGGTTGGCCGCTGGCCCGGTTACCCCGGTACCCGTATTGTTGATGGGATCTTCTAGATCGGCAACCACATCGATATTGGTCGTCTGGTAAATGCGGGCGGCATCGGGATCGGGCAGCACCATGCTGTGGCCCACCCAGTTGGCAAAATACATCGGCAACCAGTAGTTGGCCGTTCTGCGGCCATCCACCTGCAGCGGATAGACCTGGTAGGGTAATTCGCCCACAAAATCTCCCAGGGCGATCGCATCGGCCAGATTAGCCGGATTGCGGGCCAGGGTCAGGGGTTGGCGACTCTGCACCGCATTGAGAGCCTCCCAGGGATTTTCGGGCTCAGCGGTGGCGCGCACGTCGATGCTGTAGCCAAACACCCCCAGGGGCGCATCCAGACGATCGCTCAGGGTACCCGCCGGGTCGCTCAGCAGTTGCCGAATGTACCAGATCAGAATTTGTTCATCGTCCCACCCCAGGCGAATGCCAATGTCTTTGGTGGGGTGGGCACCATCGTTGTCTTCTAGCAGCAGATCTCGGTTCGGTGGCTGTTGACAGTGCACGATTTTGGCAAAGCCATCGTCGTACTCAGCAGCTTCGATAAACAGGCGATCGTAATTGCCGCTAGGGGCCGGGTCGGGGTCGGTAGCCACCGCCTTAAACAGCACGGGAAACAGCAGCGGCGCAAATACCTGACGCGGCTGCCCAGCCACCAGGGCGGGAATGCGGGCTGCATAGCGTTGGATAAAGGTGGCATCGCTATCGAGCTGGGGACGGTAGTCGCTATCGGCGGCCAGATCCACATATAACCAGCCCCCGTCTAGCAACAGGCTGGCCTCGATCGCAACTTGGGTCTGGTAAATCATGCCCGCCCGTTGAGCCAGCTGGGGCTGCCGCATCAGGTAGGCAAATACCTGACCCCAGCTCACCGCATTGGGGCTGCGCTCAAAGCCGGGCACGGGCTGCCCGCCTCGAATGGCGCAGTGGTAGCTCTCATCGGTCAGGGCGTTGGGATGGCGAGGCGACGTAAAGTTAAACGCCTGGCGATAGCTGCGCGGCAGATACTTTCGCACCGTGTCGGCCTCCGGTCGAGCGGCCTCGGGGCGGTAGCTGGCGGCCAGATTATCCAGGTCTACATTGCGATTGGTGGTGGCCCGGTTCACAATGTCGAGGTGATTGGCCAAAGCCTCAAAGATCTGCCGGGGGCTGTCGGGGGCGATCGTCGGCAGGGGTAGCCCTACCACTGGCGGTAGGCTGTGGGGAAACACCCCCAGGCCATCAAACAGGTTGGCGGTAAACGACAGTCGGGCATCGGCAAAGGCGATCGCATCGGCAATGGGAGCGGCTTGCTCAATTGCCCCCGCCAGCGGATTTTGGTCGCGGGGCAGCACCACAATATTGAGCGTTAGGACCTCTCCATCAAAAAATTGCGGCAGGGTCAGAATCGAAAACCGTTGATTAGGGTTCATAACAGAAGGCTCTCAAGCAACTTAGATTGACGGTGCTCAAAACAAGGGCAGGGCTCAGGCCTAACCCGCAATTTGTCGCTCCTCTTGCCAATGGATCACAAAGCTGATGTTGATGACCAAAAAGATACTGATATCGAGGCCAAAGCTGACCTGACAGGCCAAATCGGTACGCGAGCCGCCAGGGAGAGATTTCTTAGACACCTTGCCCATGGCCTCGATGGTGATGGTGATGGCGATCAGGCCAGCCAATATTTCGGCATGGCCCTGAAACAGCATGAACGCGGTGACTTCCACAATGCCGCTGGCGACATAGAGCTCAATGCCCACCACAAACAGCATGCTGACGTTGCCAACAACCGGCAAACCCACCACAATTTGTGCCCCAAAGCCAAACTTCATCCGCAGCGAAGGGCCTATTTTGGTATCTGCCGCAATGTCGAGGTTGACCTGGCCGATGGCATACACCGTGGCCGCTGACAGAGACACACACATCACCGACAGGCGACCATAGAACCCCAGCCGACCACCGGCACTGGGCAGCAGCTCGTTGGCGTCGGTGGTTACCTTGAGAGCCGCATTGAAGTAGGCTCCGAGGGTGAGTCCGGCCTCTAGCTTGAAGGGTGTATTGGGGTCGTTGTATACCGCGTCGGGGACGGGGAAGCGCAGTACCGGAATTTCCTTAGAGGCCTCAAATTTATATTCCCAACTGCCCGCTTTGTTACTCATCGCCAGCTTGAGGCCATTGCCAACCGCCCCGGCATAGTCGCCACCCTGGAGCTGCTGCAAGATTTCGAGAATATCGATCACGGGCTGAAGCTCGGGCGAGAACTCAATTTCGGGCTGGGGATAGGTGGCTTCGGCACCTTTCTTGGAGTCCCAACTGCCGCGAATAGTCATCAGGCGATCGATCCCCGCCAGATCCACCACCAGGCCGATATTTCCCATCCGGCTCTTCCAGGTATCGGCCACCTCCGTCGCCAGGGAGTTGATGCTGAAGTCTAGATCGCCAGGCACGTCGGTGTTGCCAGCCCCTTTGCCCTTGTATTCGATGTAGATGCGGAAATTGCCGTCGCCCACATCGATCAGCTCAAACTCGGTGTTGGGCAGATCAAAGGTAGCGGCCTGCTTTAAAAGGTTGTAGCCCTGCGCTTGAGCGTTGTCGATCGCACCGGTCACATCCATCAGTTCCCACACGGCCTGGCCCGCATCCTGCAGACCGCCCTGGAGAAATTCGGTGCCGTTGCTGATCAGGGAAATGGCCTCTCCCAGGTCGGTGGTGCCATTGCCGATGTTGGGAAAAATGCCCTTGGTATTGACAATGCGAAAGGCATCGGCAAACAGTGGCGGTGTTTTGCTGAAAAGTTTAGGCTGCCCCAGCTCAAAGGCGGGGGTGAGAAACAACGCCTTTTGAGTATCGGTGCTCTGCAAAAAGCCGTAGTTAACAGTGTCCTCAACCGGGTTCCGCAGCAGCTCGGTGGGTTCAGCAATGCGCAGCAGCGCGTTGGCAATGGGGGTATCGAGGGTCGGGCCGTCGGCATTGAACCCTCGTCGGCCAGCCCTGACCACGGGCACGCTTAAACTAGCGGGCACCGGGCTGACATCGCCGCGATCGCGATCGTGCTTGACCATTGACCAGGCACCATCTTTGGGCAAGAGCACGCTGCCGCGCCCCGCCAGGGCAAAGATCAAGGCTGTGCCGTTGGCCCCGAAGGAGTTGTTGAAATCAAACCGATTCAGCCGCATTTTTTGGCCACTACTGGCCAGGTCAATTTCGCAGTCAATGGGGCCGCCAATGCTACCCAACTGCACCAGCACCAGATTCCTCAAGGTTTCTGGGGTAATGGGCAACCCTCTGGGGGCCACCTGCACATAGCCGATAACTTTCTTGGCCGGCACGACGGGGCGATCGCGTCCCTGGATGAGTTTGGTCTGGAACCCAGCGGTGACGGCTTCGATTTCCACGTCGGCATCGAAATACACCGGCTGGAGTTTGAACTCGATCTGATTACTGGGATTATTGCTCAGCAGGCCGTTCTCATCGACGATTTCTGCGGCGGCCATCACCCCCTCGGCGATCGCAATCTCGTCGGTCTCCAGAATGTTCTGAACATTGAACAATCCCTTGACAATGCCGGGGTGAATATCAAACGGAGAGGGCCGGTTTTGCTTGGTGTCGGGGGTGAGATTGACGGTGTAGCGAAAGTCAAATTCGCCGCTGCTTTCGGCCTGCCAGCCCGAGTCAAACCGATAGACGTAGCCGCTGCCGGTTCTAAACAGGGTGATGGTACGCACCACCTGAATGCCCCAGGGGTAGATCAGGCTCTTGACCTGAATCACCTCGTGGGCGCAGCGCCCCACCATCACCTCAAACTTGGCCTGGCTGGTCTCGGCGGTAGCGGCATCGGGGTTGAGCCAGTTGCTAAAGGTACTGGCTCCGTAGCCACTCAGATCGATCCGCGTCAGCGGTACCCCCCGCTGACGAATTAAATTAAACGGCTGGAGCAAAAATTCATTGTTGAAAATTTCGGTGACGGTGCGCCCCAGGGTGCTGGCCCCGGTGCTAGCCCCGGTAAAGTCTAAGACGTTGTTCAGCTGCACTGTGCTACCCACAAACATGTCGCTTTGCCCCTCGATCAGGGCCGCGCCCGCGTTTAGCTGGAGCTGGAGACCGCCCTTTAAATCCTGGGCAAAGGCTTCGGAGTTGCGCCGTACCTGGGTACCCCGACGGCTGGCGATCGCCCCCGTAGCATCGGTCAAGGTGTAGCGATTTTGCAGCACCGCCAGCGCTTTGAGGCCAAAGGGCAGAGTCAACAGCGCCAGGGCCAGAAAATTGGCGGTGTCGTCTTCAAAATTGCGCAGCAGGTAATCGGTCAGGGGCAACGGGGCCAGGGCCACGGTATCGCCGCCCGTATTGAATATCTGCATCGGCCCGCCGCTGTTGGGGTAGTAGTTATGAAACCCCGGGGGATCGCCCGTCACCGCCGGAGGTGTCAGGTTTAAGACTGGTTCCCAGGAAATCTGCGGCACCGTGAATACCCTGACGTTTTGCCCGGGGCTGACCACGGCCATGTTCTCCACCTGAATCGGTCTGGTGAAGGCATTGTCGGCCACGGGAACGTGCGTGGTGACCACCTGGCCGCGGCTGGCAAACACATTGAAACTGATGCCGTAGAGATCGGCATTGGTGCTGACATCCAGCAGGGCAAAGAGATGCTGCTGCAATCGACCCGTCACCTCATTCCACTGACCTTCGTAATCGGGCAGGGGCTCGCGTTGCCGATCAGCCGCCGCCGTGGGGATGGCCCCGGCAGCCTGAGAGAACCTCTGGGGCGAATTCTGGGGCGAATTCTGGGGCGAACTCTGGGACACTGAGAGATTGTGGGCGGCGATCGCACCGCTGATCGGGCTATTGAGATCCAATGCCAGGGGGGCAATATCCCGGTCAGGGCGGCTCAGGGAATCCGCAGGGGACTCTGGGGCAATATCGGGGGCGGGCTCAACGGCATCGGCATCCCCAAAGGAAATGCCGCCAAACTGATTGTTGAGAGGGGCAAAGTGAAACGAAACCGCCACCGGGTTCAAGCCCTCTGCCGCCGGAGCCTGCCACCGCACCCGACACACCAACCAGGCGGTAATCGCAGCGGTCTGGAGCCCCCCAAACCTGGAGGCATTGGGGGTGTCAGCAGACCCCTGACCCCGAATTTGGGCCTGGAGACGGCCCAGGTTGGCGGCGTAGGGGTCGGGTAGGG
>NZ_JADEWX010000385.1 GCF_015207395.1 Nodosilinea sp. LEGE 07088 | reverse complement strand
ATCAACAATCGAATTAAGTTGATTAAGCGCCAAGCTTATGGGTTTGTAAACTTTGAGAATTTCCGTAAGCGCTTGCTAGCTTGCTTTTCTGATTAGAAAAACTTATCACCATGCTGCCGGAAGAACCGATCAAGAAACGGCTAACAACCGCAATGCACCGGAACTTTGAAGTATACGGTTTATAGCATAGGTTATCTGCGTCCGGTGATTGCGAACGTTATGCGGCTTGCGTTGTCGGTTATGGCGATGTTTAGAGGTGATCTGTGAGACGATTGAGAGTCAGCGCGTTAAGTTAACAAAGTGGTGCTGAGGTTGAAATCAATGCTCTATATGGTCATCGAATATTTCAATGCAGGAGCGGCTGTTGATATTTACCGTCGTGCCCGCGATCGTGGTCGTCAATTGCCACCCGGTCTTGAGTATGTAGACAGTTGGGTAGATTTAGACTATTTTCGGTGCTTCCAACTCATGCGAACAGACGACCGAGCCTTGTTTGAGGTTTGGATCGAAGCTTGGAGCGATCTCGGTCATTTTGAAATCATCCCGGTGCGGACTTCGGCAGATGCTGCTCAGCACATTGCAGATAAGCTCTAAAACTCTCCTCTTTACTCTGGGGAGCAAGAGTTCTCGATATAATTGAGTAGACGTTTTTCTATCATGCCCTTCTATGGACTATCAAAACATTATTACGATTGAGCCTGGGAAGCGCAGTGGTAAACCGTGTATTCGGGGAATGCGAATCACTGTGTACGATATCTTGGAATATCTAGCAGGCGGGATGACCGAAGCGGAAATTCTGGAGGATTTTTCTGAACTGACTTCAGAGGATATCAAAGCGTGTCTTGCTTTTGCTGCTGATCGCGAGAAAAAATTATTCGTGGCATCACTGTGAAGCTGCTTTTAGATGAAAACCTATCCGACCGCATCATTCACAGAGTTAGCGATCTGTATCCGGATTCTGAGCAGGTTAAGGCGCTAGGACTGACCAATACAGACGATGCAGTGATCTGGGAGTATGCAAAGACAAATGGTTTTGTGATTGTTTCCAAAGATTCTGACTTTCATCAGCGGAGTTTGCTGTATGGTCATCCACCCAAGTTTATCTATCTTCAGGTTGGTTGATCTTGACTCAAGAAAGTGGACAGGTACTTTAAGCTACGTTCAGGCCCTCTAGAGAGAGCCAGTAGTTGTCTTCAAACTGCACTGGGGACAGATATCCAAGAGTTGAGTGCAACCGTTGTCGGTT
>NZ_JADEWX010000202.1 GCF_015207395.1 Nodosilinea sp. LEGE 07088 | reverse complement strand
CCCCCCTACCTATCCACCCCCTTACCTCTATGCCCACCAAAACCTGGAACGGTCTCCCCTTTACTGGTCTCAGCGAAGACTTCGACCCCCAGTGGCTGCTGAGCCCCGAGCAGCAGGAACTTCAGGCCAAGCTGATCGAGCTGTGTGCGGCGGTGCTGAGGCCGAATGCGATCGCCTCCGATCGCGGCTTGATCTACCCCCGCGCAAACTTTGAGGCGCTGGCTTCTCTGGGTCTCCTGGGGTTATTTGTTCCTAAAGAATGGGGCGGGCTGGGTGAAAATCACGTCTGTGCCGCCATGGTGGTGGAAACCATCGCTCGCTACGGCTGCCCCAGCACGGCGATGTGCTACACCATGCACCTGGGGGCGGTGGCGGCGGCGCTGTTTCGCGCCCACGAAAGTCCGGAACTTCAGAGCCTGCTGAAACGGTTGGATCAGGAGGTGCTGATCGGCACGCTGTCCTACTCTGACCCCGAGACGGGCTCCCACTTTTGGTACCCCGTTTCCTCTAAGGCCAGGGCCACACCGGACGGCTGGGAGGTGAATAAGAAAGCCTCGTGGACGACCTCGGCGGGCTTTGCCGACTGGTACATCGTGCAGACCACCAGCCCCCACTTCGACGGTGATTTTTCTGACCTGTCCTGCTTCCTCATCTACGCCAGTGAGGTGCAGGCCGAGCCCCACAAGTGGGATGCCCTGGGCCTGCGCGGCAACCAGTCGGGCACGCTGCTGGTGGACGGGGTGACGGTACCGCGCGATCGCATGGTTGGCCCCGAGGGGGACGGCACTGCCTCCAACGATGAGATTGTGGACCCGTTTTTCTTGCTGTGTTCTTCGGCCTGCTGGAACGGCATTGCCCTGGGGGCGATCGACATCGCCAAAGCCCACGTCACCCGCAAAAAGCACGTCGATGTCGGCATGCGCGTCGCCGACTACCCCACCATTCAGGACTACTTCGGCGAAGCGATTATGGACACCACCGCCTGCCGCATGTTCACGTTCTCCATGGGCCAGCTGATGGATCAGATCACCCATGGCTGCGACTGGGCTATCCATGCCGACACCAGCGCTCTGCCCCGCTCCGCCTACCTGCACTGGTACTGGCAGATCAAGTTTGAGGCCGCCAAGAATGTGGCCCACGTCTGCGACAAAATGCTCCACGCCTGCGGCGGCTCGGGCTTTAAGAAAGATATGGAGATCGAGCGCTACCTGCGCGACGGCAAGGCGGGCTGGGTGATGGGGCCAACTAACGAGGTGCTGCGCCAGTTCGTGGGCAAATCAGCTCTGCTGGGATTCGACTCGCTCGACTACTGGAACCAGTCGGTGAACGAGCGGGTGCTGCACAACGAGCTCAAGAAAATGGACTCTGATGCCAAGCGGAAGCTGGCTGAGTCGCTGCTGGCCGATCTGGAGGAATCTGAGCAGAATGCACCTGTCCCTGCGGCTGTCGCCTAATTGATCCCCTCCTGGGAGGGGCAGGGGTGGGTGAGCCCAGACGTCGCATTCACCTACCTCGCCCTCCGGGCAAACCTCCCAGCCGCGTAGGGTGGGCATCGCCCACCACCCAATCTCGGCTAAGGGCCCCGAAATTTCGTCAAAGACGTCGCGATCGCCCCATATTCGGAGTTCCGTCACGTTGAGCATTACTGTCCAGGAGTCGAACGTTTGTAGCTTAGATTTAGGGTGGGCACTGCCCACCCTACGAGATTTCAATTGGCTCGGATGGTGGGTTACGGCCAAACCAGAGTATGAGGACACAGCACAGCTTTCCTAGGGCCTAACCCACCCTACGTACACCCATCTACCCGTCCACTCATCCACCCCTCAGGAGCACATCCCATGACCATTGCCCAAGACCGTCCCACCGCGATCGCCGTCGCCCATCCGCTCGAACCCCTCACCCCCGAGGAGATCGCCGCTGCTGTCGCCATTCTGCGGGCAGAAAAGTCCCTGGGGGCCAGCACCCGCTTTGTCAGCGTTGCCCTCCACGAACCAGCAAAGCCTGTGGTGCTGGGCTTTAAGCCGGGGGATGCGATTACTCGCAAGGCCTTTGCCATCCTGCTCGACAACGCCACCGCTCAGACCTACGAGGCAATCGTCTCGCTCAGCGAGGGCAAAGTTACCTCATGGCAGCACATCCCTGGCGTGCAGCCGTCGATCATGCTGGATGAGTTTGTGGAGTGCGAAGAGGCGGTCAAGGCGAGCCCTGAGTTTCAGGCCGCGATCGCCAAGCGCGGCATTACTGACCCCAGCCTGGTGATGGTTGACCCCTGGTCGGCGGGCAACTACGGCCTTGAGGACGAGGAGGGCGTGCGCCTCTCCCGCGCCCTCTGCTGGGTGCGAGCCAACCCCACCGACAACGGCTACGCCCGCCCGATCGAAGGGGTGATTCCCGTGGTCGATCTCAACAAAATGGAGGTGATTCGGGTCGAGGATCACGGCGTGGTACCCCTGCCGCCCAAGGACGGTAACTACTCCCAGGAGTACATCCAGAACTTTCGCCCAGACCTCAAGCCGCTGGAGATTATTCAGCCCGAAGGCCCCAGCTTTACTATTGAGGGCCACCAGATCCGCTGGCAAAAATGGAAAATGCGCATCGGCTTTACCCCCCGCGAAGGGTTAGTCCTCTACACCGTCAGCTACAACGATGACGGCGAAGAGCGCCCCATTCTCTACCGCGCCTCGCTGGCGGAGATGACCGTGCCCTACGGCGACCCCCAGCCCCACCACTACCGCAAAAACGCCTTTGACGTGGGCGAGTACGGCGTCGGCACCCTGGCCAACTCCCTCACCCTAGGCTGCGACTGCCTGGGCGAGATCCACTACTTCGACGCCTTTATGACCAACTCCCGCGGCGAGGTCGCCCAAATCGAGCACGCCGTCTGCCTGCACGAAGAAGACTTTGGCATTTTGTGGAAGCACGTGGACTGGCGGACAGAGGAGACCGAAGTGCGCAGGTCGCGCCGTCTAGTCATCTCCTTCATCGCTACGGTGGGCAACTACGAGTACGGGTTTTTCTGGTACTTCTACCAGGACGGCACCATTCAGTACGAGGTCAAGCTCACCGGCATGGTCAGCACCGCCGCTATGGCTCCGGGCGAAACACCCAAGTACGGTACCCTGATTGCCCCCCAGCTCTACGCCCCCATCCACCAGCACATCTTCAACGTGCGGATGGATATGTGCGTGGATGGGCTGCAAAATTCTGTCTACGAGGTGGATATCGAGGCCGAGGACGACGAGCATAACCCCTACGGCAACGCCTTCTATGCCAAATCGACCCTGCTCGGCACAGAACAAGCCGCCCAGCGCCAAATCGACCCCCTGAAGGCCCGCTACTGGAAGATCGTTAACCCTAACGAAACCAATGCCATGGGCTACCCCACCGCCTACAAGCTCATGCCTGGCGAAAACACGCTACCGATGGCCCGCCCCAGCGCCAGCGTGACCAAGCGTGCCACCTACATGACCAAGCACCTGTGGGTCACTCCCTACGCCGAGGACGAGAGATTTCCGGCGGGCAACTACCCCAACCAGCACCCCGGCGGCGCGGGGCTGCCCCAGTGGACCGAGGCAAACCGCCCGGTCGAGAACACCGACCTGGTCGTGTGGTACACCTTTGCCCACAGCCACTTGCCCCGGGCCGAAGACTGGCCCGTCATGCCCGTGGCCTACATTGGCTTCATGCTCAAGCCGCTGAACTTTTTCGATGAGAACCCCGCTAACGACGTGCCGCCTGCTGCCAGCCAGCACAGCTGCTGCAACTGATATAGAAGAAGTGCCTCCAGTCTTTGTCACCTATGATGGGGATGATGGAGGCACTTACGTTTGGGGTGCTGTCGCAGGTGAACCAGTCGGGCCGACGCTGTCGCCTGAACCACTGGATATCGCGAGGGCTGGAGGCAGATGCAAAGTGGACGACAACTTTTGTAGCCTGTACCACTACGACAGCACAGCATATTTGGTGCAATCTTGTTATGACAACTGCACTCAAGATTCCATCAGCAGAACAGTTCATCGACCTTCCCCCGCCTTTGGGTGAGGTGGTCGCCGAGTATCGGATTGCGGCTGGAGAGGCGATCGCATACCCTGTCACCGCTGGCCAATATATCCAAATCGTGGATGTTGAAGGCTCCCAATGCTCCGACTTTTTGGCCTTTGGCGGGGCTGACCATAGCGATCCGCTCGATGCCACGGTGACTCGCACGCTCACAGGGTTGGCCGTACCCCAGGTGGGGCTACCCAGCAAACTCTTCGCCCAGTCCATGCAGCCGCTGGTGGAAGTCATTCAAGACACCTGCGATCGCCACGACAGCTTTTTGCTCGCCTGCACCGCCCGCTACTACGAAGATGCGGGCTACCCCGGTCACCCCAACTGTAGCGACAACTTTAACCGGGTGCTGGCTCCCTACGGCATTGCCCCCCGCCCCGGCTGGCCGGCGCTCAACTTTTTCTACAACACCAGTGTCGATGGCCACGGGGCGATCGCCTTTGAAGAGCCCCTCTCTCGCCCTGGCGACTACGTGCTGCTCTTGGCCCACCAGGATTTGCTCTGCGCCAGTTCCGCCTGCCCCGACGACATTGACCCCGCTAACGGCTGGCAGCCCACCCCCATTCACGTGCGTATCTATGCGACGGGGCAGACGTTTCCTCGGGCGATCGGGCGCCGGGTGGCGGCAGATCTGCCCCTGCGCATGACCCAAGACAGCGCCTTTACCCCCCGCATTCGCCAGCTCACCGATGACTTGGCCGAATACAACGGCTTTTGGGTGCCCCACAGCCTTGCCCACCAGGGCGACCAGGCCGAATACTGGGCGCTGCGCCAGCGGGCAGCGCTGATGGATCTCTCCGCCCTGCGCAAGTTTGAGGTGCAGGGAGACGACGCCTGCGCGCTGTTGCAGTACGCCTTTTCTCGCCATCTGGAAAAAATTGTGCCGGGGCAGGGGGCCTACGGCTGTTTGCTCGCGCCCCACGGCGGCATTGTCGACGACGGCATTGTGTTCTGCTTTAGCCCCACCCACTACCGCTACGTGGGCAACTGCGACACCGACAGAGCCTGGCTAGAGCAGATCGCTAAGCATCGAGGCTGGTCAGTGACGGTAGAGGGGGTAGATCGCCACAACCTCGCTCTCCAGGGTCCCCTCTCCCGCGACATCCTCAAAACCCTGATACCCGAGGTGGCCGACCTTGGCTACTTCCGGTTTATGGAAGCCCAGATTCAAGGCATTCCAGTTCTGATCTCTCGCACCGGCTACACCGGAGAGCTGGGCTACGAACTGTTTATCAATCCCCAAAACGGGGCCGCCCTGTGGGATCTGCTAATGCAGGTGGGCCAACCCGCTGGCCTGCTGCCCTTGGGCATGAAGGCGCTCGATCGCGCCCGCATTGAGGCCGGGTTGCTGGCCCTGGGCCACGAGTTTGACGATTTGATCTCCCCCTACCAGGCGGGCATTGGCTGGGCGGTGGCGATGAAAAAGCCCGACTTTATGGGTAAAGCCGCGCTGGAAGAGATTCGTCGCCATCCCCCCCGCGTAGCCGTGGGGCTAGTGCTCGCAGGGCCAGAGGTGGCAGCCCACGGACAGCCCGTTTTTGCCCAAGGGGAACGGTGGCGGGTGGGGCAAATTACCAGCGCCACCTTTTCGCCCATCCTCAACACCAGCATTGCCATGGCCCAGGTCGTGCCTGAGTTTGCGGCTGCCGGTACAGGCGTCGAAGTGGGCATGTTGGACGGTTTGAAACGCCGCATCCCAGCGACGGTGGGCACCCTGGCGGCCTTTGACCCCAGCAAAAGTCGGGTGCGTGTATGAGTATAGTTACGACGGCATCTCACCCCTGGGATATGGCCGGGGCCGACGGGTTGGTGGCAGCGAAAACTCTACTTGGGGATCAAGTCGATCGCCTAGCGCCGTTCCAGTCCCTGGAGACCACACTGGAAGGGTTGCCCTGTGCGGTATTGCGGCTGTGCGATCGCAATTTTCGCATCACCTACCCTGGCCCGCTAGATGCCCTGGTGGCAGACCGATCGCTTCAGCTTTGGGTGAAACAGCAGCCGTGGTTGGGGGCGATTGTTCTGCCAGCCGCCAGCTTGCCGCTAGTGGCGGCTAACGCTACGGTCAGGGCTCCCCATCGACTGCGATCGCTCCCCCTCCACTGCGCCGCACCAGCGCAACTCTCGGGTCTACCGATCTTGGTTTGGCACCATCCTCTCGGTGAGCAACCCGGCTTAGAACTACAGGCCGCCCGTGTCCAAATCGGTTCATTGTGTCAATTGATTCAATCCCTCAACCTCGGTTCAGTATCGCTCACTACAGCCCGTGCCTAAATTGCGTTGCACACTCTTGACATAACAAGTTAACTGAGAAAACTCACACAGCCAGGTACTTCATAAATCCTGCTTCAGCTTAGAGTTTCAGGTGTGCCTAGGTCAGAGGCTATTTCTATGCTGCGGCAAAAATAGTTTTCCCATGGGTTCCGCTTTCTCAATGTGTTTAGCCCGCTTGTGTTTTAGCAAGTTGGTCGTTTCATTTCCCTAGATTTCTCGTGCAACTTAATTGACAGTTAGGAGTGATTTATGTCTCCTGAATCGCAAGAGTTTTTAGCGACTTTTGTATCAGAGTCTTACTACTATTGGGCCTCCGTGATCATGCTATTGATCCACGTTGGCTTTTTAGCCTATGAAGGTGGCGCAGCCCGCTCTAAAAACGTTTTGGCCACCATGGTCAAAAACCTGATGACGCTGTCGCTGGTAGGCCTTACCTTCTTCTTCTTTGGCTGGTGGGTTTACAACGCCTTCCCACTATTTCCCTTGCAGGGTGGCGTGGTCGGGCCATGGACTGCTGCTGATGCCGACGGTGTCGTCGGTGAAGTGCTCGGTCTAGTGCAGGCGTCTTATCCCTGGTCGCCCGCCTTGGGGCCAAACATTGCCGACAACCTCACCGGGGTGTTTTGGTTTGCCTTTGCCCTGTTTGCCATGACCACGGCGTCTATTCTCTCTGGTGCCGTAATTGAGCGGATCAAAATTGGCGCTTACTCTGTTTTGGCCATTGTGCTGGGGTCGTTTACCTGGGTAGTAGCTGCCGCCTGGGGCTGGAACCCCTACGGCTGGTTTTTTACCCAGATGGGCTACCACGACTTTGGCTGCTCTGCGGTACTGCACGCCACGGCGGGTTTCTTTGCCCTCGGTGTGTTACTCAATCTTGGCCCCCGCATCGGTAAATTTGATGCTCAGGGTAAGCCCCGGGTGATCATGCCTCACAATCTGCCCCTCACCATGGTGGGGCTGATGCTGATTTTTGTTGGGTTCTATGCCTTTTTGGCCGCCTGTGTCATCTTCGTGCCGGGTCAAACTGGTGCCATCACCATCTACGGCACCCCAATGACGCTATCCTCGATCGGGGTCAACACCACCCTGGCCCTGTCAGCTGGTCTGGTAGGGGCTTACATGGGCTCCAAAGCCGACCCGTTCTACACCATTTCGGGTGGTCTCGCTGGCATTATTTCATCGGCAGCAGCGATGGATATCTATAGCCCTGCAATCGTCATTATCCTGGCTTTTGTGGGTGCCTACACCATGCCTTTTGTGGGCAACGCTGTGGAAAAAGCTGGCATCGATGACGCCGTTGGCGCCTTCGCAGTGCACGGCTATTGCGGCGTTTTTGGAGCCGTCATGGTGGGTATCTTTGCGGCGGGCTATCCGCAGCCTGCGGACATACCTTCCATCAACCTTTGGGCGCAGCTGGTTGGGGCCTTTATCTGTGCCGTGTTGCTCGGCTTTGTTCCCGGTTACGGAGTGAGCTTTTTGCTGAAAAAAATGGGCCTGTTGCGGGTTTCTGAAGCCGAGGAAATCGTCGGTTTAGACCTGGCTGACTTTGGCATTGAGGGCTATCCCGAATACTCCATTTTGTCTGAGCAAAGTAGCCACAATACCCCTGGTTCAGTATCGGTTCCTCAAGGAACGTCTCACTCCTAAAAGAGCCTTAATTAGAAGGTCAACAGCTCGGAATTTTCGCAGCTGTAGAGTACTTGCAATTTTGAGGAGCAAGCGATATGTCTAGCCCATTTGCTACATTTGAAGAGTTTGAAGGGGCCATTGACGGCCCCACCGGCGGTGCAATTTACACCTTCGCCAACAACCCGGCCATCAACGCCATTTTGCTGTTGATCTGCGCTGGGCTATTTGTCTGGTTTGTCGTGCGAACCTTTAGCACCCACTACGAGGGCACGCCTGCGGTCGATAAGTCGCTGAATCATCTGAGCGCCTTTATCGTGGCTGGGTTGCTTTCCCTTGTCGGGGCCGAGTATCGCCAGACGGCTCAACCCCAACAGCCGACGGACGCCCAGCCCCAGGCGATGTCCCATCGCCCCGCGGCCAAATCAGCGTTAGGTTTGCTGGGGTTGGTTGGCATTGGCCTACCCGCCGCCCAGTCGCGATCGCGCCGTCAGGGTCGCTACCGCGACATCCAGTCTCGCCGTTAGGGCAGGTTTCCTGAAAAGTCCGTTGTTTGTACGTTTTTCATTGGTTCATTTCTCCGGTTCTGCTCTGGTGGCTATGCTGCCAGAGCAGTTTTTTTAGGATGATTTTAGGGTGCGATCGCGCCTAGAGCACCGGTACAGTATGGCTAAAAACCCGGTTTCTTTGTCACTGCCCTAACGGCATGACTGGCATTCTGGCCGAGAAACCGGGTTTCTGTACCGGGTGCGATCGCGCCTAGACGCACCGCAATCGGGCTCTGGCGCTATGATTTGGCGTGGCAGCACACGAGACTCTGGCCTTGGTAAACGTTCCTAACCCTACCCAATCGTTGAGCTGGTCGCAGGCCCAGTCTGGGCACCTAGGGGCGATCGCAGATCTGCTGGCCACCGCCCTCCACGACCCATCGCTACGCCCCCCTCTCAAGGTCGAGGTGTCGCGACGCGATCGCACCCTCCACGTGTTTCTCACCCACGCCCCCGAGCCCCGCCGCGAGCAATACGTCTACTACATTCGCGCGGTTGTCGCCGCCCTGGGCCTAGCCGACATTGACCAGCTTAAGGTGCTCGATGGCACCGAGCACCGCCTGCTCGATCGCTGGCAGTACGACTTTGACCTACCACCGGCACCCCTCACTCCCAATCCGGTCATGCCCTCCGCCCCATGGGCATCGCCGCCCATGGAGTCCAGCCCCCTGCCGGCGGTAGCACCTGCCCCTATTCCCCGCTGGCGACTGCTGGTGTTTCCGGCGGTGATGGCCCTGGGGCTTGGCCTGGTGGCGGCGATGGCCCTGGGACGCTACGATCAGCAGCGAGAACTTTCTCAGGCCAATAGGGCGGCCCCACTAGCGTCCGTGGGTGACTCTGAGGCCACCATCGCACCCGCTCTAACCAGCCCGATGGTAGCCGCCGAAGGCGCAGCCCCCGCTGTCG
>NZ_JADEWX010000384.1 GCF_015207395.1 Nodosilinea sp. LEGE 07088 | reverse complement strand
CTGGTCTGCCACTCTCAACTCCATCGATAAGCAATTGAGATTGCTTGAGCCGTATACAGTGAAAGTTGTACGTACGGTTCTGAGGGGAGGGAGGGAGCAATAAATAAAACTCTCTCCTTTACCCGACGGCTAAGGTTTTTGATTAGAAAGCAGTGTTAGGTTAGGTCGCATACACTTGCGAGGCTAAGTGATGAAAGATGCCAAACAAACAACCAAACAGTACTCTAACAAAGACTTAGAGCAGAGAAAGACTTGGTATTCTCCCGCAGCAGAGGCTTACAACAAAGCACGACCTCACTATCCAAAAGCGTTGATCGAGCGAGTGATCGAGTTAACTCAACTTACTAACGACGCGACTATCCTTGAAATAGGTTGTGGTCCTGGAACTGCAACAGTTACGTTTGCCGAGCTAGGTTTTTCAATGCTTTGCCTTGAGCCAAACCCAGACTTTTGCGCGATCGCTCGAAGAAATTGTGCCAACTTCCCAAAAGTCGAGATCCAAACCACTTCGTTGGAGGAGTGGGATCTGGAGGCGAAGCGGTTTAATGCTGTTTTAGCAGCTACTTCGATTCATTGGATACCGCCAGAAGTTGCGTATCCAAAAGTAGCCAACGCTTTACAGGACGATGGCGCACTCATCTTATTAGCAAATGTGCCAGCCATACCTTCATATGAAGTCTATCAAGCATTGCAGGAGGTTTATCAAGTTCATGCTCCATCTTTGTCTCAGTATAAAGGGAAGGAAACCCATGAAGAAGAATTGAGAGAGCTTGAACAAATTGTCATCAGTTCAGGTCAATTTAAAGATGTAGTGTTTGAACAAATCGAATGGGAAGTCACGTACAACGTGGATGAGTATTTGACACTATTGAGTACCTTTTCACAATACTTGGAGCTAGACGCAAAAAGTAGGAATACTTTGTTTGAAGGATTGCAACATAAAATAGATGAAAACTTTGCAGGTCGCCTTCAACTCTTAAACCTTTCTGCTTTCCATGTTGCTTGGAAAAGTTGACGGTGTTAACTTCTCTCTTGCCGTCGCCTAACAATCCGCTTGCACACCGACCGTATCGAGTTGGTTGGTTGAGATCGAAAGGTTACTAGCGGCGGGTGAAGCGGGTCGTTAGCTGCGCGACTCGAAGTCGTTCGGGGGAGTTGGAAGGACTCCTGAAAGTCCTTCCCTGCCAGTGTTCAGGCAGATGTCCGCATCGGAATATTCAACCAGTAATGGGAGGGTAGCATCAGCAGA
>NZ_JADEWX010000201.1 GCF_015207395.1 Nodosilinea sp. LEGE 07088 | reverse complement strand
CGCCGACCCCAACGCCGCCATCAACCACCCCTCGTTTGCCTGGCCCCAGGCGCTGCTGCAAGATGCCCTGGGCCAGTCGGTAGGGTTCCTCATGCCCGAAATTGCCCACAGCGTCGGCCTGTTTGATGTCTACAACCCCCAGCGGCGGCGCACGGTTTTACCGGGCTTTACCTGGCTTTACCTGCACGTCACGGCGATGAATATTGCCTCCACCATCCAGGCTATCCACGCTAGGGGCTACGTGCTGGGCGACATCAAACCGCAGAATATTTTGGTCAACAACCAGGCCCTGCCCTCGGTGATCGACACTGACTCCTTTCAGGTGCGCGACCCTAGTACGGGGCAGGTGTTTCGCTGCCCGGTGGGTTCGGAGGGGTTTACCCCGCCCGAGTTGCTGGGGCAAAACCTAGCCCAGATTGACCAAACCGAAGGTCACGATCGCTTTCGTCTGGGTGTGATCATTCACCTGCTGCTGTTTAGCGACCAGCCCTTTAAGGGCGTTTGGACGGGCTGGGGCGACTCCCCCGACCCCAATATGCTACTCAGCCAGGGCCACTGGCCCTACGGTGCCACCACCTTGATCCAGGCTGGCCCGCTGACGATTCCCCTAGAGACGGTGCACCCCGAGCTACAGCAGTGCTTTTTGCGCTGCTTTAATGAGGGCCACCGCGATGCCAGCCTGCGCCCCTCCCCTGCCGAGTGGCTGCGGGCGCTAAAGCTGGGGGTAGCCGACCTCAAGGCCTGTCGCCGGGTTAACGGCCACCACTACAGCCAGAGCTACGGACGCTGCTACTGGTGCGATCGCAAACAAACCCTCGGCATTGATGTCTTCCCCAAGGCATCGCTCTCCCGTGAGCAGCGGCAGGCCAAAGCCCAGAACGCCGTTGACTACCTGGTCAAGCCCTTTAAGGGGGTCGCTAAAGCCGCCACTGCCTATCTGGATGAGCACAAGCTAACCCTGTCCTGGCCGCGATCGCGCCCCAAGCTCCCATCCCTGACGGTGCCAGAGCTATGGATCAAAACCGCCGCCACCACCGGCCTGGTGTCGGTGACCCTGGTGGGGATGGTGGCAATTGGCAGAATATTGCTGGCCCAGGAAGATGCTGAGTCGGTGATCTTTGGCACTCTATTATTCGTTGGGCTGATCGCCCTCTGGCCCTACCTGACCCAGTCATCGGATCTAGGTAAAAAATGACGCCGCCAGCTGGTTGGGCTGACCCAAGCACGGCCAACCAGTTACGCGGCTTCGCGCCAGACCGGGTACCGGGGTTAAAATGGCACAGCAGATTCGATCTGCAGCTCAGCTTGATGTTGGGGATGAACGAACGCCAGCGTCTGGGCATGGAGATGAAGACGATCGCCTGGTTGTCCCTGCCCGTAGAGGCGATCGCCCCAAATCGGCGCATTCAGCCCCTGGGGGTGGGCCGCATGGACACGCAGCTGGTGGGTGCGCCCCGTCAGCGGATAGAGGGCAACGCGAGTCAAGCCTTTCTCAACGGCTAGCACCTTGTAGCGGGTTTGGCTGGGCTTGCCCCGCTGCCAGTGAACCCGTTGGTGCGGTCGCTCCGCCGGGTTGCCCCAGAGCGGTAAATCAATCAATCCCGAGGGCTGCGACACCGGCCCCGCAACGATCGCCTGGTAGGTCTTTTGCACCCGGCGGTGCTGGAACTGATCGCTCAACTGGCGGTGGCTATGGGCATCTAGCGCCAGCACCAGCACTCCAGAGGTGGCCTGGTCGAGCCGGTGCACCGGCTGTAGAAATGAGTCTGCGGGACGAGAGAGTTGCAGGCGAGTGAGCAGGCTGTCTTGGCGATCGCAGTAGCGACCCGGCACCGACAGCAGCCCGGCGGGTTTTTCGACCGCCATCAGCCAATCATCCTGGTAAAGAATAGGTATCTCCGGTTGGGATACACGGCTCTCGACAGAATCTCCAGGCGTCGCTCCCAACACCTGGGCCGACAACCCCGACAGCAAAAAGCCCAGAATCGGCTGACAGCGCTCGGCACAGGCTCCATAAAACTCGCCGGGCTGTTTGTCGCCCTGGGGTGGCCCCCACCAAAACTCGGCCATCGCCAGGGGTTTGAGGCCATGGTGTGCCGCCGCGTGCAACAGCTTGGGGGCGCAGCAGTCGCCCGTGCCCGTGGGCAAATTTCTCTGCCCCGCCAGCGCCTGAATCGCCGCCGACTCGCCCGCGAAGTTGGTGAGGGTGTAGGCGGCATGCATATCGGCCTGGAGCTGACGGGAGCAATCGCGGCGCTGCTGCTTGAGGGCGGCGATCGCGGCATCGGCGGCTTGCACCGTGGTGGCTAGGGGAGCGATGCGATCGCGCCACCGCTGCTTAAACCGTCGCCGCTCGGCCTTGTCGCCCCGGCTGTGCTGATCTAGCTGGGCGAGGGCCTGGGCGAGGGCGTCTCCGGTGAGGCTGTTGGCCAGAGCTTGGCGCTGGTGGGCCCGGGCCTGCCTGCGATCGCGGTGTCGTTGGTTCAGCGTTTGCCGTTCCTGGGTTTGCTGTGCCTGGAACTGGGTGTAGATAGTGCGATCGGGCAGCTCTTGTAAGGCTTGTAGCTGCGCGTCAATTGCCCTGATTTGATCGAGGGTGCGGGCCTCTTGCCAGACCACCTGCTCTCGCCCCGGTAGCGGCAGCACCCAACCTGCCCGCACCGCCTGCCCCTGCCACAGCCCCGAAAATGCCTTCAAAACCACCATGCTGCCGTCGGGCGTCATTGCCAGCAGCACGCCAAACATTTTGCCCTCGGGCAGGGTGCCAAGCTGGGCCATGAGCCCCCGAGCGATCGCTTTGGCCAGGGCTGTGCGGGGCAGGGTATAGTGCTGCCCGGTGCGGGGGCAGTGGCCCTGGTAGGTGTAGTCGATGTTGTCCGTGCGCTCATCCAAACGTTGGCTATCGGTGTCGCGGTTTTCCTCTAGACGCTGAACACTGGCGTCTAGCCTTTGCTCAAGCCCCTCAAGCACTTCGTTGTGAAAATCTATGGGTTCTGAGGTTGCGGCCATGGCAAATGGCTCTGCCTGATGAGTGCTGTCTCAATCGTAACGGCGATCGCCTACCAGAGACCCCAGGGTTCTAGGTCAATGGCCAGAGGTATAGCTGCGCCAAAGCAGAACCCTGGGGTCTGGATGTCGCGGTTTTTGGATGAGGCGGATACCCTTGAGGGAATGCACTTCGCGCTCTGCTGCCTATGTCGTCTCAATCGCGCGGTTTTCTCGCCAGCCCGGAGGGGCTGAAATCGCACCTTAAGGAAAGTAGCGATAGAATTCTCGCCGATGCAAGACTCGCATGATCTCTAATGTCTCACCATTGAGTTCAACACCGATGCGGTAGTCGCCTACGCGAATTCGATAGCGGTTAGTAGTACCGACCAGAGCTTTGACATTAGGCAATGTTTGTAGATTGCTAGATTCGGGTAAGACCGTGAACGCTAAGTTATAAATTTGCGGGTAGACAGGCTGACTTTTGAGCTTTTTCAGATCTTTATAAGAAGAGTTTGCGATACTCAACCTTCAATCGCCGTCCTCCTGCGCCAAGAACTGTAACGCTTCTTCTCGGTTTAGCAGAGGCGTCGCTTGGGCTTCATTCATGGCGTTGTTGAGACAATAACCTTCCAGGTTCTCAGCGAGTTCTTCAGTAGAGTCGCCCCCTTGGGGAAGAAGCTGTTGCCACAATTCAATGGGAATGACCACGGCTCTAGGATTGCCTTCCCGGTCTGTGAGATATTCAATGGTGCTCTTGGGCATGGCTGGTGCTCTTGGGTATCCCTAGGGTGCGGTAATTTCAACCTGAAATGTCATATTTGCTTTGCATGGCTTGAGCAAAGTCTTCGATGGGGCGGGTCTGCCCGGCATCGAAGGCTTCTAGCCCCTGCTGAATGCCCGCAATGGTCTCTAGCTGGTCGATCAGTTGATGGAGCTTGGCTGGGTTGTTCTGATTGTAGCCTTCACCCTTGGGTAAGGCAGCTCTCAGAGACCCCAGGGTTCTAGGCTAATGGCCAGAGGTATGACTGCGCCCAAGCAGAACCCTGGGGTCTGGATGTCGCTGATACGAAATCCGATTTGGGAAACCCCGATTCATAATCAGGAACCTCGTAGGGGCATAGCATGCTATGCCCCTACGAACCGGGGGTATTCAAGCAGGATTTGGTATGAGACCCCAGGGTTCTGGGCCAATGGCCAGAGATATGGCTGCGCCCAAGCAGAACCCTGGGGTCTGGATGTCGCAGTTTCTGGAATCGCCGGATACCCTTGAGGGAATGGACGTTTTGCTCTGCTGCCTATGTCGTCTCAATCGCGCAGTTTTGTCGCCAGCCCGGAGGGGTTGAAGCGGCTCCAGGCCGCGAAGGCAGAGCGGGGGTGGACGTTTGCCGCCATTGCCGAGCGGGCAGGGGTGAGTGCCGACACGGTGAGTCGGTTGTTTCACCGGTCGTGGAGGAAGCAGGTGAGTGGCGAGAGCCCCGCCCCGCTCATTTCCCAAAGAGTCTTGCTGCGCCTTCTACTAGAATTTCTGCTTTATCCAGCAAGCTACCGAAAACAACGACTGTGGCAGCGGCAATGATCACAGTGCGTGAGATGGCCAGGTTATCTTTTGACAGCTGTAGGAAACGCTCTTCCCATTTGTCAGTGCGCTCATCCAAACGCTGGATATCAGTGTCGAGTTTTTCCTCTAGACGCTGAACACTGTCATCTAGCCTTTGATCTAGACGATCAAGCCGCTCAAGCACCTGGTTTTGAAAATCTAAAGGTTCTGGCGTTGCGGTCATAGCCAATTCCTACGCTTGGTGAGTGCTGCCTCAATCATAACGGCGATCACGGACCAGAGACCCCAGAGTTCTGGGCCAATGGCCAGAGGTATGGCTACGCCCAAGCAGAACCCTGGGGTCTGGATACCGCAGAGACCCCAGGGTTCTGGGCCAATGGCCAGAGGTATGGCTGCGCCCAAGCAGAACCCTGGGGTCTGGATGTCGCAGTTTCTAGAATCGCCGGATACCCTTGAGGGAATGCACGTTTTGCTCTGCTGCCTATGTCGTCTCAATCGCGCAGTTTTATCGCCAGCCCGGAGGGGCTGAAGCGGCTACAGACGGCGAAGGCGGAGCGGGGGTGGACGTTTGCGGCTGTCTAACTCCCTTGCTGGTTCTCGAAAACGGATATGATCCGAAGGTTGGGAACCCGGTACATTGGCTTGGTAGGTTTTTCGGTTGTCAGTAGGTCTTCTGCATTTAGGGCGATCGCGGCGGCAACGTGCAGCGCATCCATGGCGGCTAGGCCATAGTTGCAGGCGATCGCATGGGCCTGCTGAATCAAGCTGTCAGTGTCAGTTGCCCAGGTCGCTACTGCACTGAAGAAGGTTTCGTAGAACTCCGCCTCGACTGTTTTTTGGTTGAAGATCGCCTTGGGCAACACCTCTAGCCTGACAAATGGGCTGGAAACAAAGACCCGGTGAGCATCAGCCAGAAAGCCTAAGGCAGTCTCAGCAATTAAATCTTCCCCACGCGCCGCAGCAATCAAAACGCCTGAATCAACAAAGGTGCGCGTCATCAATCTGGCTCCACGCCTCCACGGCGAGAGACCAGTTCTTGCTCAAGATCAGTCTGGTTGAGCAAAGGCTCCCCACTGGCAACGATTTTGGTACGTAGGCTGCGGAGGCGATTGCCCAGAGATTCTTCTACGGAGTGATCTATGACAGGGACGGGAAGACCTTTGGTTTGCAGAAACTCGATAAAGTCCAGCACGGTTTGCTGCTGCTGGGAGGGCAGCGATCGCCAACGCACCAATAGGTCTTGCTCTTGGGTCATAGGT
Source organism: Nodosilinea sp. LEGE 07088 (assembly GCF_015207395.1). Taxonomy (GTDB): domain Bacteria; phylum Cyanobacteriota; class Cyanobacteriia; order Phormidesmidales; family Phormidesmidaceae; genus Nodosilinea. The sequence goes on along the minus strand of NZ_JADEWX010000201.1, from coordinate 3,631 downwards.
CGCCAATGCTCTGAATCTCTATTGTAACTTTCGCATGCCAAAGACCCCAGGGTTCTGGGCTAATGGCCAGAGGTATTGCTAAGTCAAAGAAGAACCCTGGGGTCTGGATGTCGCAGTTTCTAGAATCGCCGGATACCCTTGAGGGAATGAACTTCTCGCTCTGCTGCCTATGTCGTCTCAATCGCGCAGTTTTCTCGCTAGCCCGGAGGGGCTGAAGCGGCTACAGGCCGCGAAGGCAGAGCGGGGGTGGACGTTTGCCGCCATTGCCGAGCGGGCGGGGGTGAGTGCCGACACGGTGAGCCGGTTGTTTCACCCAGAGCGGGGCAAGCGGGTGAGCCAAGCAAGTGTAGCCGCCATTACCCAAACCCTGGAATTGGAGCCCGATGGGATCGGGCAAGCAGGGGAATGGACAAAACCACTGGCTGAGGCCGAACGCCGTATCCAGGAGGCGATAGAAAGTAGTGCAACTGAGCTTAATCTCTCTGGCTTAGAACTAACCTCAGTACCAGAAAAGATGGACCAACTGACACAGTTGACGCATCTTTTCCTCCACCAAAATCAATTGACGATGGTGCCTAAAGAATTAGGACATTTAGTCAATTTAACGCATCTTTTCCTCCACCAAAATCAACTGACAGAGGCACCCAAAGAGTTGGGAAGACTGGGTAATTTGACGCAGCTTCACCTCCACCAAAATCATCTGACGACAGTGCCTAAGGAATTGGGAGATCTGACTAATTTGATTATTCTTGACCTCTCCAGAAATTCCCTGACAGCGGTGCCTAAAGAGCTGGGAAGTCTGACCAATCTGACGCATCTTTACCTTCACCAAAATTACCTGACAGCGGTGCCCAAAGAGCTAGGAGATCTGGCCAGTTTGATAGAGCTTTTCCTCCACAAAAATCAACTGACGGCGATCCCCGATAGCCTCGGCCAACTGGCCAATCTGACGGCGCTTTACCTCGGCCAAAATCAACTGACGGGGATCCCCGATAGCCTCGGCCAACTCAACCATATGACGACGCTTGACCTCTCCCAAAATCAACTGACGGCGATCTCCGATAGCCTCGGCCAACTCAACCATATGACGGAGCTTTACCTCGACCAAAATCAACTGACGGCAATTCCCGTTTTTGTTGAAAAACTAGCGCGGCTTGAAAGACTAGACATAACCCATAGTGGACTTTCAGCCTTACCCGAATTTTTGCTGCGTCTCCCCAGGCTAAAAACGCTTTTGCTACACGGCAATGAAAAATTAGGGCTCTCCGATGAAATCCTTGGCCCTACCGATGAAGCAGTAAACAACGGAGCCACTGCGGCTAACCCGCAGGATATTCTCAACTATTATTTTCGGGTGCTAGCCCAGCACACCCCTCTAAACGAAGCCAAGCTGATTCTGGTCGGCTTTGGCGCTGTGGGCAAAACCTCTTTGGTGAATCGGCTGATTCACAAAAATTTTGATGCTAAATCCCCGAAGACTGAAGGCATTCAAATTACCCCCTGGGAGATGCGCCTCAACGATGCCGAAGACATCAAGCTCCATGTGTGGGATTTTGGCGGGCAAGAGATCATGCACTCTACTCACCAGTTCTTTCTCACCGAGCGCAGCCTGTACTTGCTCGTGCTCAACGGTCGCCAGGGGCACGAAGATGCCGATGCCGAGTACTGGCTAGAGCTGATCCAAAGCTTTGGCGGCGATTCCCCGGTGATCGTCGTGCTCAACAAAATCAAAGAGCACCCTTTTGACGTCAATCGGGGGGCGTTGCAGCAAAAATTCCCCAATGTTCGCGAGTTCATCGCCACCGATTGCGAAACCGGCCAGGGCATCGACCACCTCCGCACCGCCATCGATCGCGAAACCGACGCCCTAGAGCACCTGCGCGATCCCTTCCCCGCCAGTTGGGTGGCGATCAAAGACAAGCTGGCCGAAATGGCCGACAACTACATTTCCTTTGAACAGTATCGCGCCATCTGCCAAACCGATGGCGAAACCGACTTTGGGGCGCAAGACTCCCTCGCCGTGCACCTCCACAGCCTCGGTATTGCCCTCAACTACAAAGACGATCCCCGCCTGCGCGATACCCACGTGCTCAACCCCCACTGGGTCACCAACGGCATTTACACCCTGCTCAACGCCGAAGAGCTGGCCCACAGCAAAGGCGAACTCGAAGCCGCCTGCCTCAGCCGCCGCCTGGATGCCCAAGCCTACCCCGCCGAGCGCCACGGCTTTTTGCTCGAGCTGATGCGCAAGTTCGAGCTGTGCTTTCGGTATGAAGACGACGAAAACCGCTACCTGATCCCCGACCTGCTCGATAAACAGCAGCCCGCCGCCGCTGCCGAGTTTGACCCGGCTAACTGCCTCAACTTTCGATACGAGTACCCGATTTTGCCCGAGGGGCTGCTGCCCCGCTTCATTGTGCGCACCCACGTCCTCAGCGAGCACCAGCTGCGCTGGCGCACCGGGGTGATTCTCAACTTTGAGGGCAACCGCGCCCTGGTCAAAGCCGACCCCCAAGACCGCTGCGTTTCCATCAGCGTGGCTGGCCCGATGACCAGTCGGCGCAGACTCCTGGCCGTGATTCGCTCCGACTTTGAGCGCATCCACCGCAGCTTCAAGTTCAAGCCCAAAGAGCTGGTGCCCGTGCCGGGGCATCCCGACGTAACGGTGGACTACAAAGAACTGCTGGCGCGGGAAGATCATCGCCAAACCAGCTTTGACGTGTTCACTGGGGATGGCTTGCTCACCCTCACCGTGCGAGACCTGCTCAACGGGGTCGATTTAGAGGGCACCCGCCAGCCCGCCATGGAGCGCCACAGCCAAGCCCTGCGGCTGTTCTACAGCTATTCCCACAAAGACGAGACCCTGCGCGACGAGCTAGAGACCCACCTGAAGCTGCTGCAACGACAGGGGTTGATTCAACCCTGGCACGATCGCCGCATTCTGCCCGGCAACGAGTGGGGCCACGACATCGACGACAACCTCAACCGGGCCGACATCATTCTGCTGCTGGTGAGTGCCGACTTTATCGCCTCCGACTACTGCTACGACATCGAGATGACCCGCGCCATGGAGCGGCACGAGAATGGCGAGGCCCACGTCATCCCGATCATTCTGCGATCGGTCGATTTGCAGGGGACGCGATTCCAAAAGCTGGCCTGGTTGCCAACGGATGGCGAGCCGGTGACCCAGTGGCGCGATCGCGATGCGGCTTGGTACAACGTCGAAACCGGCATCAAGCGCGTGGTGGAGGCAAAATCTGGGCTTAAGCGCTTTTAGGAGTTAAGTTATTCTGGCTTCTGTGACCTACTACTGAAAGGCAGAAGTAAGAAGGCAAAAGGCAGAACGGTAATTCCAGGTCTCATACCAAATCCGAATCCCATAACCCCGATTCCCAAAAGGTAGAACCGTAGGGTGCATTCGCGGCTACACCCCCCGTCCGGCAGCCCTCTGACTGCTTTGATTAGCCGCAATGCACCACTGGGGAATCGGGAATAGCTGAGCACCTGACTGCCTGACACATCTTTAGGCAGCCTCCCAGGGTGGTAATTGACAGCACAGGGATTGGATCCTAGAGAACCAGATGCGGTCATAATACCGGGCTTCAGCTCTTTTAGAGGCAAAACAGGGCTC
>NZ_JADEWX010000200.1 GCF_015207395.1 Nodosilinea sp. LEGE 07088 | reverse complement strand
TTTTCCCAACAGTCCGCCCACTCTACTTTTGTCTAAATTCATCGCCGCTAAGCTAGACTCCTGCCCCAGCGCTGGTGCACCTGACTTGGCGGCCTAGAAATCCAATCAAGAACTTAGGACTGCCCAGTTACCCAAAGTGATCGAAAAAGCTCTGGTGGAGACGGGCAAACCGGGGGATGTTGCCCTGTTTGGGCGAATGATGGCCTCTCTGCCCACGGTCAACGTCGATGCAGCGGTGCAAATGGCCCACGCCATCAGCGTCAACACCCTCCAGCAAGAGTTTGATTTCTTCACCGCGGTGGATGACCTGGGCGGCGATGATGAAACCGGGGCCGACCACATTGGCGAAACCGGCTACAACAGCTCTACCTACTACCGCTTTACCACCCTCGACACCGAGCAGCTAAAGCACAACCTGGGCGATGCCACCCAGGCCGAAGCGATCGCCCAAGCCTTTGCCGAAGCTTTTGTCAGGGCTATCCCCACTGGTCACCAAAACGGGTTTGCGGCCCATAGTCTGCCCGCCGCTGTCATGGCGGTGGTGCGCAACGGGCAACCGATTTCGCTGGTGGATGCCTTTGAGAATCCGGTGGCTCCCAAAGAGGGCAAAAGCCTGCTAGAGAATGCCCTGACTCAGCTCGATGGCCACTGGGCTGACCTGTGCAAAATGTATGGCGAAAAATCGGTAGTCTTTAAGGGCATTGTCACCCGTGAGCAATTGGCTCAGCAGCTCGCCACCCTTAAAGACTGCGAACAGCCCACGGTAGATGAGCTGATCAAAGATGCGATCGCCGCCGCCTTCCCGGAGGGTAACTAACTATGCCTACCCTGCTCATGCGCATGCGCGCCCCCATGATGAGCTGGGGCGACCATAGCCGCTTTACCATTCGCGATACCCGCCGCGAACCGACCAAATCTGCCGTCATTGGCCTGCTCTGTGCTGCCCTCGGTCGCCCCCGATGGGAGCCGGTGACTGATCTGACTGCCTTAAAGATGGGGGTTCGGATTAATAAACCCGGTGTAGTGCAGTGCGACTACCACACCGTGATGGATGGCATTAAGTCGGGGGGTGGCCCCGGCGGCACGGTGATTAGCCATCGCTACTACGTCGCCGATGCCGATTATCTGGTGGGGCTAGAGGGTAGCCGCTCCAAACTTGCCGAGTTAGACGCGGCCCTGCAAACCCCCTGCTGGCACCTCTACTTTGGGCGCAAGAGCTTTGTGCCCAGTTGCCCGATTCATATCTCTGAGGGTGGTTTAGTCGAAGCTAATGTGGAAGACGCCCTCAAACAGCATCCTTATGTTCCTCCCAAGCGAGGTAAGCCTCCGCAACAGCTGGCCTACATTCTAGAAACACCCAACAGCTCTGATGTACGGCAAGATGTGCCGATCGATTGGCAACGTCGTTTGTTTACCAGCCGCTGTGTAGAAACCAAATTTCATGACCTGGAGGTGCCCAGCCATGTATCTTTCTAAGCTTGTGCTGAATCCCCGAGAAACACCAGTACTGCGTGATTTAAGCAATGCCCATAAGCTGCACCAGCGCATTATGCAGGCTTTTCCCGATGAGGAAGACCGGGAGCACCCTCGCGAAGACTGGCATATTCTCTTTCGCCAGGAGCCGGATAGCGATGTAGTGCTTGTACAGTCTGCACTTGAGCCAGATTGGTCAAAATTACCCGATGGCTACCTTGCTGAACCGAGTAAGCCTAAACCCTTCCATCTCAGTGAAGAGGTGTTGTCAGAAGGACGCATCTTTCAATTTCGGCTGCGAGCAAACCCCAGCAAGCGAGACAACAAAACCAAGAAGACCCTTGGCTTTTATCATCGTCCTGACCAGTTGGCCTGGTTAGAACGTCAGGCCGATCGCTCCGGGTTTCGTCTACTCAGTGCCGATGTCATTCCCTCCCCCAACGTTTTTGGCGTCAAGAAAAAGGGCTCACCCCCTATTCGTATTACCACTGCTCTCTTTCAGGGGGTTTTAGAAGTTACCTCCCCTAAACCGTTTTTGGCTGTCCTCGAGCAAGGGCTAGGCCGAGGGAAATCCTATGGATGCGGATTACTATCCTTAGCTCGAAACAGAACATAACCATCTAAAGTCAAGGTAAATCAATGTCTAGACTGCGAACGTTGCCGAAGGCGCGCGATCGCATCAGTTTCTTGTACTTCGAGCATTGCCGCATCGAGCAAGATGACCGAGCGATCGCCGTCTTCAAAATGGAGCGGGCGCGACTACAAACAAGACAATTGGGATGCCGCTAACCCCATCAATAAGGCGCTTTCTATCGCTAATACCTGTCTCTATGCTGTGTGTCAGGCCGCCCTGCATTCAGTGGGCTATTCGCCAGCGCTGGGCTTTATCCATACCGGTAAGCCATTATCTTTTGTCTATGATGTAGCCGACTTATATAAGGCAACAACTACTATTCCGGCTGCGTTTGAGGCTGTAGCTGAAACCTATTTCGATTTAGATTCTCTGGTGCGCCGCAAGTGCCGAGAACGTTTTAGCGACTACCGCTTGATGAATCGCTTGGTCAATGACATTGACCAGGTACTGGGCTTTGGTAATGAGAAGGATGAAGAACCCATCGCATTTTTGTGGGATGACGTTTTGGAATGGGTGGAAGGTGGCAAAAACTGGGGTGAGGAGGATCATTAGATGATCGTGCTCATTGTCGAAAATGTAAAACCCTCATTACGAGGTGAGTTGAGCCGGTGGCTATTTGAAATCAAAGCAGGAGTTTTTACAGGCAAAGTATCCGCTTTGGTCAGAGATGAGCTATGGGGTTTGATTGAGCAGCAACTCGGCAAGGGCTCTGCCGTGATGCTCTATCCACAACGTAATGAGCAGGGGTTTGGAGCCCGTATGCTAGGAAATCCGTCGAGGTCCCTGGTAGACATAGAAGGGGTGCTGCTGGTCAGAAGCCCTTAATTTCCGCTATTTTGGAAGTGTTGTCCCCACGCCTGTGGGGGTGAACCGAAGGTTGAGTCAGTGGCGATGCTCACGTCAGCGTTGTCCCCACGCCTGTGGGGGTGAACCGTGATACGGCTTGGATCGTCACTGTGGAGCAGATTGTTGTCCCCACGCCTGTGGGGGTGAACCGAGCTATTAGATGCCTCCATGTGGGCTACCGCCGCGTTGTCCCCACGCCTGTGGGGGTGAACCGTCATCGAGTTCAAGGGGGTGTCCTAGCAATCTGAGTTGTCCCCACGCCTGTGGGGGTGAACCGCCAGTTAGTACGGTGTCTCTGGGCATTACCCCACGTTGTCCCCACGCCTGTGGGGGTGAACCGGTCGCCAAAACTGTTTCTGGTGACCTTGTATTCGTTGTCCCCACGCCTGTGGGGGTGAACCGCCAGTTGTGGTATCTCGCACCACGCCAGTTCCCGTTGTCCCCACGCCTGTGGGGGTGAACCGGCTCTCGCACATGCCTCGGTCGGGATTATTGGCGTTGTCCCCACGCCTGTGGGGGTGAACCGCCACATCACCATCGGCATCCTCCAGATAGACGCCCGTTGTCCCCACGCCTGTGGGGGTGAACCGTGTTTGAGAGCGATCGCGCCCTGGCCACAGCTGGTTGTCCCCACGCCTGTGGGGGTGAACCGTCTCTTTCTCGAATCCTTTCTGTTTCATAGCTCGTTGTCCCCACGCCTGTGGGGGTGAACCGCAGAACGAACCTGCCCTAACTGTGGGGCGGCGGCCGTTGTCCCCACGCCTGTGGGGGTGAACCGGCGATCCGTGGCCATAGCGGGCCGATTACGCAGAGTTGTCCCCACGCCTGTGGGGGTGAACCGATCTTCGATGCCATCGGCATTGAGATTCACCAGCGTTGTCCCCACGCCTGTGGGGGTGAACCGTGCTTCACGCCATGCTCGACCCCTCAGCTTTCACGTTGTCCCCACGCCTGTGGGGGTGAACCGTCGCTAGCAAACCAGAGATGGGCAGCTCAATCCGGTTGTCCCCACGCCTGTGGGGGTGAACCGCAGGCTAAGGGGGTGGCATTACTCCAGGGCTTGCGTTGTCCCCACGCCTGTGGGGGTGAACCGCTCGCCATTCAGCTCTCGCCAGCATTTAGCCTCAGTTGTCCCCACGCCTGTGGGGGTGAACCGTTATCAATCGCTTCAGACTCCCAAGACAAAACCGTTGTCCCCACGCCTGTGGGGGTGAACCAGGTCACGTCGGTCGGTAACACCGAGAAATTTACGCGTTGTCCCCACGCCTGTGGGGGTGAACCGAACTGGGCATGGACGCTGACGAACCGTGGCGAATGAGCAGCAGCTTTGGCAGGATAGGGATGCTCGATGGTTCCATGGCCCCAGGTAAACTCTACGCTATGCCTGACGACATTTTGCCCTTTCTAGCTGCTGTTACTGTCTTGGTGCTGTATCTGTGTTGGTCCGCCGCGACTGAGATGGGCACCCGCTGGCCCTGGCGAAAATAATTTTCCCAATGCCCCCAGATGGTCGGCCCATGCAGATCTGCGATCGCACTTAACCAAGACACTGACCGCAAAAGCCCCCAGCGCGATCGCCAGGGGCTGAAGCGAAATTCCGCTGGGGCTAGAGTAGCAGGCTCCCCTCTGGCTGTGGCTCTCTAGCTCGGCGATGATTAGTATCAAGCTTCAGCAGCGGCCAGGGTCTCAGCCAGTTTTCGCTCACGGGCAAACAGAAACAGCGGAAAGCCAAAACCAAAGGACACCAAGAAGATCGAGGCAATGTATAGGCCCCACAGTTTCATCTTGAGTCGCCGCCCCTCTGTGGCAATCAACAGAATCGCGCACAAGGCCCCAATTGTCACATCCACCCCAATAAAGCTAGAGGCAGGGTTGGCGTACACCTGATCGATGAAGGTTGGCAGATCAAAGTTCAGCAGGTTGGTGGCGGTGAACTCGCCTTTGGTGGCGATGGTGAACTGCACCAGGTAGTAGTTTGTCCAAACGAAGCCGATTACGGTTAGGGCGGCGTAGATGGCTTGGCGAATGATGGTTCCAGGCATGGGTTTCCCTATAAGCTCAGCACCTCTATTGTCCTGTCCTATGGTCTAGACGGGTATATCTACCATCCCTAATGACCCAGCCAGGTAGAATTCGCTATCCTCGCTAAAGCAGCCTCAGCAACGTTATGACCGATTTCTTGAATACGACGAGCACATGAGGGAAGTAGGCCGCTCCACCAGAACCCAGTATGGCTTGGCAAAAGGAAGCAAGGAAATCTACAAAACAAAGCTATGCACCGAGTTCATGCCCATTGGACCAGGAGCTGATCTACCTGAACTTTACCTGATGCTGCCCTATCCCAAGAAGGAGCTTGGGGCACCAGGCCATAGATTCAAAGAAGAGAGGGTTAAAGGCTTGGCTTGGGCTGGCATCTCGCTGTGGTTTGACCTAAAGAATGTCACCTTTTACCTAGGGAAAAGTCGTGTCGGTCCAGTGGGGCTTAGAGTTTGCCCGTCGAAGTTTAAGGGGCCGGGTCGAGCGACGATACTTAGACATTTTGCCCGATAAGAAGGTCAGCGCAGCAGGTTTCGATAGTAAGTATTCATGTGCTCTCTGGCTTCTGGATCAGAGGGAAAGCTGCGAGTCGTAAAATCCATTCCTTGGCTTGATTTAATGCGTAAATATACATCCCTAGCATTGACACGCCAAACTTCCATGGTGTATCTCACGTTGCCACGGTTAGCCTGATTATTAAAGATTCGGCTGCCATCCTGTCTAATTGTGCTTGTTAGGTACTCACAGGCTAAGCCATTTCTGTCGTCGTCTTTGGAAGCAGGTGCGGTTCCCATAGCGTAATGCCACTGGGCTTCGGGATGGGTCGCAAAGGCTGAGCAGGTTGTACCGGCGTAGGGAGGTAAGTTTTGGGCTTTTGCTACAGACGCACTAAGTAGGATTAAGCATAGTGGAGAAAGCTTTAGCAAGCGCACAAGATGAATTCAGCAGGCAGCTCTGCTCCACCATTGGGTTCACTAGGCCCAGGTCACAGGCTGCGATCGCCCTTAAGCCTGCCTTAGACCATCAGCGGAACCACGGCAAGGACTGGAATGAGGTGTTGGTGCAACCGGAGGGCATGGGAAACTCGTGGCGGCAGAGCCACCCGGAGCTAGAGCAGTATAGTGGACCCCAAAAACTAGGCAGGTCGTTAAGTTCTGAATTACTCAAAAAATGATAGGAGTTATTCATGAGCAAGAAACGTCGCCAGTACAGTCCAGAATTCAAATCGAAAATAGCGCTTGCAGCCATCCGAGGCGATAAGACTGCCGCTGAGTTAGCCGCACAACATGAGATTCATCCAGCGCAGGTCAACACCTGGAAGCGAGAACTGCTAGAGAATGCCAGTGAGCTGTTTGACAAAGGGAAGTCAGCCGATAGTACGAAATCGGCTGCCAAGGCTGAGAACGATGAACTGTATCGTCAAATCGGCAAGCTGAAGGTGGAGCGGGATTTTTTAGCCGAGCGCTCAGCACAACTGGGCCTGCTGCCCGAAAGTCCCTGGTAGATGCTGAGCACCCTGAGCTGAGTCTGGTGCGACAGTGTGAGCTGTTAGGCATCAGCCGGGCTAGCCTGTACTACCAGCCAGTTGGCCCGTCAGACGAAGAATTGGCGCTATTGCGGCTGATAGATGAGCAGTATCTGAAAACGCCGTTCTATGGCAGCCGTCGGATGGTGGCGCATCTAGCCCAGCAGGGCTATCAGGTCAACCGTAAGCGAGTGCAACGACTGATGCGTCAGCTCGGCCTGCACGCGGTGTATCCCAAGCCCAAACTGAGCAAACGACATCCAGAGCATAAGGTCTATCCCTACTTGCTTCGAGGTGTCGATATCGGCTCAGTCAACCAGGTGTGGAGTACTGATATCACCTATCTGCCGGTACTCAAAGGCCATTTCTATCTCGTGGCCGTGATGGACTGGTTGAGCCGAAAAGTTCTGAGCTGGCAGGTGTCCAATACGATGGATGGTTATTTCTGCATTGAAGCCTTGGAGGACGCTCTACTGCACTATCACAAGCCGACGATATTCAACTCTGACCAAGGCGCTCAGTTCACCGCAAATGCTTTTACAGGCTGTCTTCAGCAGGCGGATGTGAAGATCTCGATGGATGGTCGAGGACGCTGCTATGACAACATTTTTATTGAACGGTTATGGCGTTGGCGTAGCCTCTCCGCAGGGAGAATCGCTAAAGTATGAGTTGATCTATCTCAAAGCCTTTGAAGACGGCAAACACTTATCGAAGGAGGTGAAGACTTGGTTTCACTGGTATAATCGCGAAAGGCCGCATCAGTCGTTGAATTATCGAACACCTGATGAAATTTATTATGAATATCAATCTGAAAAGGAGGTGATGTGTAATACTCGTTGAAAGCGTATTGATTACGTAGATCCTTCAGAGCTTAACTGCCCTTTCAAGTTGTTCACTCTTTGGGGTCCACTTCATTCCTCGATCAGCTTTAGGATCTGCTGCCGCCTTGTCGAAAACGCCTTCAGCAGTTCCGGCGAATATCTCGCCGGTTCAAACTGCCCGTGGGCCTTGGGTTCGATCAGGTAGCCCTGCTGCTTCAGCGCTATGGCCAACTCATTCTCCGTCGAAATCCTGGTCTGGGCATAGCGTTCTTCCAACACCAATAGGGCTTTCGCCACGGCCTGACGATGGGCCTCCAGTACCCGCTCATCTTGCTGCACCAAAGCCGCGATGCTGACGCTTTTCGGGGCACTAAAGGTAAAGTCGGTCGCTGCTCGCCGCTTTTCTGGATCAACCATTTTCCGGTCAGCGATCGCCCATCGGGAGCCTGCCCGGAAAGCATCTGGCTCAGTTCTTAGGAGGATGCCAGCCTACTGAAACCCAGCGTTTTCTGGCCGCCAAGATGGCTTCGTTATTCATCTGCAAAGCCAAGACCGTAGCGCGTCCTACACCAGTAACACCTTCGACTCTAGTGCCATCATCGCTCCAGGCAAAATGCTGGTGCCAGTCCTGAAGTCTTGGATTAAAAAGGGGTTCGGTCTGCTGAGTAAGTAAATCTTGGCCTGTTGTCGAATCGCCCTTGAACTCATTACAGGATCGGCAGGCTAAGCAGACATTTTCAAAGCAGGTTTCGCCACCTTTTGAACAAGGATTGATGTGATCAAAGGCCATACGAATACCGCTCAGAACCTCGCTGGTTTTGCAGTAGCAGCAACGAGCGCGATCGCACTCTCGAACCTGATTGCGCAGGTCTACAGGAATATAGCTGGCCATCAAGCTTCTGGCAAAATTGAATGGCCACGCCAGCGCAGCAAAACGGTGGCCTGAGCCTTGCAGAGCATAAATCGCTCTGCCTCCTTCCTCAAGGCAGTTAGCTCGTTTTGTTCCGCTGCTGTCAAGTTGCTATTCTGGTTGCGGTCCAGTAGTTCGTCGTACCGCTCTAGTTCGGCTTCAGATCGTTGGCTACGGGCAACTCTCCATAGAGCATCATCATCTAGCCGGTCCAGGGCAGCTAATGCCGCTTGAAACTCCGGTGGCACATCATCCCAAGGGGGTGGGCTACCGATTTGCAATGCCCTGAGGATAATGTCATTGAGAGGGCGCTGCGTGGCTTCGGCAGTGCTCACCAGGCGCTGGTGAATGTGCTCTGGGATATCAAGGGTGACGGTAGCTGACATTGGTGTACTGAACGATGAGAGGCTTAAACCCGGCTCCAAACAGGTGAATCTCGATTGTAACCAGAGCTGACCACGGAGGCACATCAGGTGAGATCAGGGGGCCTCAGGTTAGTGAAATTGGTAGCTCCGTAGTGCTTGTCAATCATCTTAGCGCTGGTACCTGTCCAGCGACCGATTGCTGTGCTGTTGATGTGGGCTTCTACACAAAGGCTGATGAAAGTGTGGCAGCACTGGTAGCTCTTCCGGTAAGGAGGGATTACCCTCGATCAATCCTTCCTCCTCCGCCCAGCTACAGCAGGCTTTGAGCTGGGTCAGGCAGCGCTTAGCCGCATCCGGGGTCAACTTCGCCAGCAGATGGTCTCGAATCAAAATAGCCTCGTCTAGAGATTTGCTGGGGAAACGGCTGATGTGATTTTTCTGTTTAGTGAAGTCCTTGGCGTAGGTGCTGGGGCTGATCTGGGGTTTCTTGAACTGGGCATACTTTTCCCAAATCTCATCCAGCTCAATCTCAGATGCTGCGGGTGGATTGGGGGAAATGGGGGAAACCGTGGTGAGAGACCCAACGGTCTGGTACTTCTGTAGGCTGAGATCTACCTCCCCATAGTCAATATCTCGCTGAATTGCCCTAACGGTGTCGCCTACCCGCTGGCGGTTCAGGGGCGTGTCGTCAAAGCCTGTGGAAATATAGAAGCGCTTGCGCTGTACCTCCCCATCTACCTCGACAGGGTAAGAAAAGACGATTTGCAGCCGTCCTTTGGTGTTTTTGAACTGGACTGAACCTTTTTTACCTTTGCTTCTTTGGGTAGCCGAGTACATAGCAGCACTGGGGAATAAAGAGCATTCGTACTACTTTTCTTTTCAATGCCTGGGGCCATCGTCCGGATATTCCCCCCAAAAATTCCCCCAATTTTCCCCC
>NZ_JADEWX010000199.1 GCF_015207395.1 Nodosilinea sp. LEGE 07088 | reverse complement strand
AGCCCCCCTAGCCCCCCTAGCCCTAAGGAATAGTATCTAAACTTGCGCCGTGGAGTACTAGCCCTCTACCTGGTGGGAGCTTTGAAACTGCCGCAGGGCACGCTGGGTTTTAGGCCCGGCTACCCCATCTACGGGGCCGGGGTCATAGCCTCGCTGGGCTAGTCGCTGTTGCACTTGGCGAGTACCTTCAGCCAGGCTTTCGTCAAGCTCTTGCAGTAGCTCAAGAGCGTCGTCGCTGGGGCTGGCAGCATGGGTGAGATCGAGCATTTCCCGCAGCCGGGACTTAAGATTTTCGTTGACCGAGGCGTAGACCCGAGTCGCGTTGCCCAACCCAATGGCGTGATCGATAAAGTGGTCAGCTTCGTTAATCCAGAAGTCGAGGCGGCCGTCGGTCTCAGCCTGGGCCAGCAACTCGTCCATACGCTGACTTTCGGCATCGCTGAGACTAGGGCAGGTAGCCAGTTGACAATACTCTCGCACTAGCTCCAGGCAGTGGGCATCGGCAATACCTGGAATACGATGCGCTAACGGTGCACCCATGGTCTAACTCGCATGTGTCGTTATAGAAGTACTACACCTAGCTGGGTGTAGTTACGGACTAGATTTGTAGTTTACCCGGTTGCTAGCACCTACAGCGAGGGGAGAACCCCCTTATTAGACTAGTGGCCCGCCATTTTGTGGCCAATGTCGGTAAGGTTGGCCTGCTCGACGCTACTCTCGTAGGTAAAATGGCCGTCGCTGATGACAATAATGCGATCGCTGAGGGCCAGTAGCTCATCGAGGTCTTCGCTCACCAGCAACACTGCGACCCCTCGGTTGCGGGCTTCGACAATGGCGTTGTGAATCTGATCGACAGCCTGAAAATCGAGGCCAAAGCAGGGGTTGGCGGCCATCAGCAGGTTAATGTCGGGGGAAGATAACTCCCGCGCCAGCACGGCTCGCTGTACATTGCCCCCCGACAGGTTTTGAATCGGGGTTTCGGGAGATGGCGTTTTAACCGAGAAGGCCGCGATCAATCCCTGGGCGGCCTCGCGAATAGCCCTGAGCATCAGCCATAGGCGACCGCGAGCCTGGGGGGGGCGATCAAAGGTGCGCAGGGCCATATTCTCGGCCACCGACATGGTGGGGACACAGGCGTTGCGCAGGGGTTCTTCGGGCAGGGCAAAAACGCCGTGGCGCACCATTTCGCTACGGGTAGCTCGGTAGGGCTCGCCATTGATACAAACCTGGCCAGTGGCCAGCGATCGCTGGCCCGCCAGCACTTCCACCAGCTCTCGCTGGCCGTTGCCCGAGACGCCGGCAATGCCAACGATTTCGCCACTGCTGACGGTCAGTTCGAGGGGCCCAAAGGCAGGCAAACCGTTGTCTTTGAGTGCAGTCAGACCGCTCACCGCCAGCACTGGCTTGCCTGTGGCAAAGGCAGTCTTATCGACGGCTTTAGTGGTGCGATCGGCCCCCAGCATCATCCGGGCCATGTCGGCCACGGTGAGGTCGGCCACGGCCCCATTGCCCGCCAAGTGACCCTTGCGCAGCACCGTGACCTCGTCGGTAAAGGCGGTCACCTCACGAAACTTGTGGGTGATCAGCAGCACGCTGAGGTGCCCAGCCTTGACCTCCTGCCGCAGCAGCCCCAGCACTTCATCGGCCTCATCGGGGGTGAGCACCGAGGTGGGCTCGTCGAGAATGAGAATACGGCTCTTTAAGTAGAGCTGTTTGAGAATTTCGAGCTTTTGCTTTTGCCCCGCCGCCAGCTGCCCGACCGGCATATCTAGAGCGATCTGAAAGGGCGATCGCGCCATGAAATCGTTCAGCGCCGCGTATTCTTGCTTCCAGTTGATGGTTTGGGCGGTGTCGTAGCGGCTGAGTACCAGATTTTCGGCCACGGTCATGGCGGGCACCGAGGTAAAGTGCTGATACACCATGCCAATGCCACACCCGTGGGCATCCTTGGGGCTTTTGATCGGATGCCGCTGATCGTTGACCAGAATTTCACCGGCGGTAGGGGCGTAGAACCCCATGATGCACTTCACCAGGGTGCTCTTACCGGCCCCATTTTCACCCAGCAGACCATGGAAGGTGCCGGGTGTAAGGGTGAGTGTGACATCATTTAGGGCAACCAGCGTGCCAAACCGCTTGGTCATATTCATCACCTTGAGTTCTGGGGGCGACTCTAGGTGCAACGGAGAGGGCGCAGTGACAGTCATAGGTGGCAGATCAAAAAGAACATCTGGGTAGCAGCGGCCAGAGCATCAGGCTTGGCGAGTTGAGTCCTTCGGTCCCAGGGGTGAGATATCTCAGAGATATCGAGATCGACCCCTGTGCCCAATTTCGATATTTGAGGCATCATACCTCCATCGCTTGAGTTAAAGCTGTTAACAAGCGCTCATTTTCGGACGACCCGCGCACGGCCACCCGAAAATAACCGTCGCCCAATTCTGCAAAACTTAAACAGTCACGAATCAGCACGCGATCGCGGCGCAGTAAATGCGCCTGCAGGGCCGTCGCCGAGCGATTGGTTTTGACTAGAAGATAGTTGGCAGCTCCGGCCAGGGGCGATAGCCCTGGCATCTGGCGCAGCCCGTCAAATAGGGCCTGACGAGCCGGGGGAAGCCACCGCCAGGTGCGGGTTTGAAACTCAGTGTCTTGTACCGCCGCGATCGCCGCCGCCGCCGCCAAAACATTAACTGGCCAGGGGTCGCGCCAACGCTGCCAGCGAGCGAGCCGATCGGGGTGTCCCAGGGCATAGCCGATGCGCAGACCCGGCAGCGTATAAAACTTGGTCAGCGATCGCAGAATCACCAAATTGGGATAGCGATCGAGATGCCCAATCAAAGACTGCTGGCGATCGGGCGGCACAAAATCCATAAAGGCCTCATCCACAATGACCGTGGCAAAGCGCTCCAGCAGCGGCTCTAGCCAGTCTATGGAAAAGAGCGCCCCCGTCGGATTGTGGGGATTGTTGACGAGCAGGCTGGCTCCTTCAGGCGCAGGCCAGGCCTCTGCTAAGCCTAAAAAGGGGTTGGTCGGCTGGGCTAGGGGCAGCGGCCAAGGGTAAAGGGGCACGCCAACGGCATTGAAGGCACGGCTATAGTCGCCAAAGGCAGGGGTCAAGAGGTAGCACCCCCCCAGGGCACCGGTTGCGGCGACGTCTGCGGCCACATCCCGAGCCGCCCAGGTGAGCAATTCGGCGGCCCCGTTACCCGGCAGCACCCAGTCGATAGCAACCCGGTGATGGTCGGCCAGCGCCCGGCGCAGGGCGGTGTACTGGGGGTCGGGATAGTGGCTCAGCTGCTCCAGTGCTGTGGCCATCGCCTGCACCACAGTGCCAGGCGGCCCGAGCGGGCTAATGCTGGCCGAGAAGTCTAAAAGAGAATCGGGGGAACAGCCAGCGATCGCAGCCGCCCAGGCTAGATTTCCCCCGTGAATCGGTCGAATTAAAGGCGTGTGAGTAGACGATAGCTGGCTCAAGGGAGTAGTTACTTTGGCCCCACCTTTTCTTTGAACAGCTTACCAGCGGAGAATGCGGGCACCTTAGTTGCCGGAATTACCATGGTGTCGCCGGTTTTGGGGTTGCGGCCTTCGCGCTCTTTACGCTCACGGCGTTCAAAAGAGCCAAACCCTACCAGGGTGACCTTTTCGCCCGATGCAACGGCTTCCATGATGGCATCAATAGTGGCGGTAATTACCGAATCCACATCTTTTTTGGTCATGGCTTTATCGCCAGCAGAGGCCTTCTCAGCCACCTTATCAACGAGTTCAGCTTTGTTCATATCTGTCTCCTATGGGAAATAGAGCGTGGGGGGAATAGCGACCAGCTGACAGTAGCCAGAATGGCTGAAACCCCTGTCAATCCAGAATTTCACTGCCCCATTCTAAGGGCAACCCTCGAAAAGTGGATCGCCAAAAGCTTTAATTTATGTGGATTTGGGGTTTTTTTAAGAAAAATAACGAGCTAAACAGCCAGGATAACCTGCGCAAAACAACCCTTGGCAATCGTCGAAAGCCTTGACCCATAAGCACCGTAGAGCTTGGCACCCATCTAAGCCACCGGATCGCCCGTCCAGTTGACCCAGTCTTGGGGCTTAAGAAATACGTCGTACAGGCGCGTTTCAGGGCTATCGGGGCTGGGAGTGTAGCCATATTCCCAGCGCACCAGGGGCGGTAGCGACATCAAAATCGACTCGGTGCGCCCGTTGGTTTGGAGCCCAAAAATAGTCCCCCGGTCGTACACCAGGTTGAACTCCACGTAGCGACCCCGGCGATAGAGCTGAAACTGTCGCTGATGGTCGCTGTACTCTAGGCCACTGCGGCGCTCCACAATGGGTACGTAGGCAGGTAAGAACGCATTGCCGCAGTCGCGGGCGAAGTTGAACAGATCCTCCCAGTTGCGGGGGGGCAACTCGCCAATGGTCTGACTGGCTTGGTCAGCAGATTTACCCGCATCAGGGCCCCGATACAGCAGGCCCTGGCCATCTTGGTAGTCAAAGAAAATGCCGCCGACCCCGCGCGTTTCACCCCGGTGTTTGAGGTAAAAGTACTCGTCGCACCAGGGCTTAAACACCGAGTAGTAGTGGGGATGATGGCGATCGCAGGTGGCTTTAAGCGTCTGGTGAAAATGCACCACATCCTCATCGAAGGGATAGTACGGGGTGAGGTCGATGCCACCGCCAAACCACCACACCGGCCCGGCCTCAAAATAGCGGTAGTTGAGGTGTACCGTGGGCACGTAGGGGTTGCGGGGGTGCAGCACCATGGAGGTGCCAGTGGCATAAAACCGATGGCCGGCCGCCTCTGGCCGCTGCACCAAGATCGACGGTGGCAGGTGGTCGCCCCACACCTCTGAGAAATTGACGCCGCCCTGCTCAAAAATTTTGCCCTGCTTAATCACCCGAGACCGCCCGCCACCGCCCTCGGGTCGTTCCCAAGCGTCTTGTTGAAACTGGGCCCCGCCGTCAAGCATCTCTAGCTGTTGACAGATGCTGTCTTGCAGCTGCTTGAGCATACTGCTGATGCGATCGCGCGACTCGGCCGGAGGTGCGGTGGTAGCGGGCTTAGATACAGGGGAGGTGGTCATGGGCGTTGGAAGAATCTGGAAAACAATTGTTATATCGGCACCGGGATGAATATGTCACACTGTGGAATGGTTTTAGCCTACGGGAGAGCAATCCACACCATGGACATTTTCGCCTAGGGATAACGGGCGAAGGCCCAGCCTCCCTACGCTACCGTGAAACCATACCCAACACCCCACACATCTCCCAGGTTGAGAAAAATGTTTAGAAATGTAGCTAATTGCCTGGGGTGACCCAGCAGTTCCCCAACGCCATTGCCATGACCGTCTTGTTCCCCCCGTTCCTCTGCCATCACCTCCGATCGCAGCCCGGGGCGGCTAGCAACAGAGGATATTGCCATGTTTAGAACCTGGTCATTTCCGCGTCCGTTTATCACCCTGATGCGGCTCATTCACCACTGGGTGCAGGTGCAGCGGCAGCTCGAAAAGTCCTACCTGACGGTGAGCACCGCTTCGGTAGACACCCTCTGGCAGCTGATTATGGATCTGACCGATGTCTCCTGGCATCCGCTACTGACCAGCACCAACGCGCCTCTAGGGCTAAAGCCCAAGCCCGGGCTGATCTACCGAGCCTTTACCCGCCTCTGCCCGGTGCCGGTGAAGATTTTTGTAGAACGGGTGCAGCCCCATGAACTGATCAGTGTGCGAGTGCTGCCCATTCCTGGTCTAGAAGAGCGGGTGACCTATCAGCTCAAATCGACGGTGCGGGGCACTCAAATTTCTTACTCAGTGACCCTGCGGGGCTGGCTGTCGCCTTTGGCCTGGTCGCTGCTACGTCCCTATGCGGCCCGAGTGGCCTCTGCCCTAGCCGAAGCCGCCGAACATCCGGCATCCCTCAGTGGGCCTAACTCTGGCTTTCAGGCCTGGTAGTCTGTTAGTGAGCCCAGTCATGACGTTGGCCGTTGGAGACTGTGGCTGATTGGGAAATAAACCCGCCAATAAGGCATTCTCTCTAAATCCAAGCCATGGAAAAGCTGATCGCAATCCTGGCCGTCGTGGTGTGTCTTGCGGGCTGCGATCGGGCAGCTACCAAGACTCGCAATATCCTCATGGCCAAGTTAGAGTCACCGGTTGAAACCATTGATCTTGCCGATATTGGCCCACCCAATTGGGAGCGCCTGTGTGTTCTGAGCCCATACTCCACAAATGAGAACGCAAGCTCGACGCTCGGATTCGATTGGGACGTTGAGGGCAAAACTGGGATCGAGAGTCGTGATGATGTCTATGTTCTTGTTTTTGTCGATCAAGGCAACGTTCTCTCCCATGTTGAAATCCCGCGTCAAGAGCGAGAACTCATCAATTCGTCTATTTCATGCTTGGAACGAGCTGACAGCATTATTGTCTGGTCAGCCGACGACGGCTGGAGCGTCTTACCCGCGGCTCCCCGCGCTGGTCTGGTGAAAATCTTCTTACAGGCTATTCTCACCAATCTGCTCAACCCTAAGGCGGCACTGTTTTTCCTCGCCTTTATTCCTCAGTTCATCGACCCTGCTGCTGGCCCTATGGCCCTACAGACCTTGCGGTTAGGAGTGATTGTGGCGGCGGCTTCTAGCCTGTGGCTGGCGCTAATTGCGGCCATGGTCGCCACCGCTGGGCAAAACCTGCGCCGCCATCCGCGAGTGGTCGCCTTGCAGCGCTGGATCACGGGCAGTCTGTTTGTGGGGCTGGGGCTGAGACTGGCGATCGCAGACTCCAGCGATTGAGCGATCGCGAGCGAACTCAAGGCTAGTAGTGAACCTTAGGCAGATGTGCTGGATCGGGTCAGCGCCCCTTAAGATGGTTGGATAACCCGATGACCTTTTGCGGTGGCTGTCCTAGCCAACCTATTCTCAGCCCCATGACTTTAACGTTAGATTCTGACTCCGTGCTGGAAGTACTGCGCCCGGTACAAGACCCAGAGCTGCAAAAAAGCCTGGTGGAACTCAATATGATTCGCAATGTGGCGATCGCCGATGGCGACGTCAGCTTCACCCTGGTGCTGACGACTCCAGCCTGCCCCCTGCGGGAATTCATCGTCGAAGACTGCGAAAAGGCCGTGCGCACCCTGCCAGGGGTTGGGGCTGTCAACGTTGAGGTGACCGCCGAAACGCCCCAGCAAAAATCCCTGCCCGATCGCACCGGCATCAACGGCGTCAAAAATATCATTGCGGTCTCTAGCGGCAAAGGCGGCGTGGGTAAGAGCACCGTGGCCGTCAACCTGGCGGTTTCCCTGGCCCAAGCCGGGGCGGCGGTGGGCCTGATCGACGCCGACATCTACGGCCCCAACGCCCCGATCATGATGGGCCTCACCGATGCCCAGGTGGTGGTCAAGCAGGGCGAGGTGCTCGAGCCCACCTTTAACCACGGCGTCAAAATGGTGTCGATGGGGTTTTTAATCGATCGCGACCAGCCCGTGATCTGGCGTGGCCCCATGCTTAACGGCATTATTCGCCAGTTTCTCTACCAGGTGGAGTGGGGTGAGCTGGACTATCTAGTGGTCGATCTGCCGCCCGGTACCGGCGATGCCCAGCTCACCCTGGCCCAGGCGGTGCCCATGGCCGGAGCGGTGATTGTATCTACGCCTCAGTCGGTGGCCATTTCCGACGCCCGCCGGGGCCTAAAGATGTTTCAGCAGCTCCAGGTGCCGGTGCTGGGCATTGTTGAAAACATGAGCGTGTTTATTCCCCCCGATGCGCCGGAGAAGCGCTACGACATTTTTGGCTCGGGCGGCGGCAAAACCCTAGCGGCCGAATTGGGCCTGCCGGTGCTGGGCTGCATTCCCCTGGAGATGGCGGTGCGCGAGGGCGGCGATGCGGGTATTCCCATCGTGGTGCAGCATCCCGACTCTGAGTCGGCCAAAGCACTGCGGGCCATGGCTGAACAGGTGGCCGCTAAGGTCTCGATGGCAGCCCTGGCGTCCTAGGAGGTGAGCCATGTTCGTTAACGACATGCAAAAGCAGTGGCGCTTGATAGCGGCTGGGTGGCAAGGGCTGGATTGGGTGCTGCTGGCGCTGCCAGTGGCCCTGACGAGCTTTGGCGCGATCGTCATTAACAGCACCCAGATCAACACTCACACCGTAGCCTACGGTCTCAACCACGCAATTTTAGGCTTAATTGGCTTAGTACTGGCCCTGTGGATCTCCCGCATTCGCTACGAAAACTTGCTCAACTGGCAGTGGATTATCTATGCCGCCGTCAATTTGCTCTTGGTCGCCGTCATGTTTGTGGGCACGGTGGGGGGCGGTGCCCAGAGCTGGCTCAGTGTAGGCGGATTTTATGTGCAGCCCTCGGAGTTTGCCAAGCTCAGCATCATTATTATGCTGGCGGCCATGCTCAGCCGCCGCGATGCCTCCAGTTTATGGGGGGTAGCCAGAATTCTGGCAGTGATTGTGCCGCCCTGGATCTTGGTGTTTTTGCAGCCAGACTTGGGCACCTCACTGGTGTTTGGAGCCATTACCCTCGGCATGCTCTACTGGGCTAACTGCAACCCCGGCTGGCTAGTGCTGTTTGTGTCGCCCTTGGTGGCCGCTATTTTATTTCACCTGGTGCTACCCGGCTGGCTCGGGTGGAGCCTGGCGATGGGGCTGATTGCCTGGTTTACGTTGCCCTGGCGCTGGTTTAGTACGGCCACGGCCACGGCCATAAACCTGGTGTCGGGTAAGCTGGGCGACATCGTTTGGGGGTTGCTGCAAGACTACCAAAAAGACCGCCTAGTGCTTTTTCTCGACCCTGACAAAGACCCGCTGGGCGGGGGGTATCACCTGATTCAGTCGCGGATTGCAATCGGGGCGGGCAAGCTCTGGGGCCAAGGGCTGGGCCAAGGATCGCAAACTCAACTCAACTTTATTCCTGAGCAGCATACCGACTTCATTTTTTCGGCGGTGGGGGAAGAGTGGGGTTTTGTGGGAGCAATGGTGGTGATTGCCGTCTACTGGTTGCTATGCTTTCGCCTGGTGATCATTGCCCAAAATGCCAAGGATGACTTCGGCTCGCTGCTGGTGATTGGCGTGCTGTCGATGATTGTGTTTCAGGTGACGATCAATATTGGCATGACCATCGGCCTGGCCCCCATCACGGGCATCCCCCTGCCCTGGCTCAGCTACGGGCGAGCGGCGCTGCTGACCAACTTTATTGCTCTGGGCATGGTGGAATCGGTGGTGAACTTTCGCCATCGGCTCAAGTTTACAGATTCCTAGAACGTCGGTACAGAAACCCGGTTGCTCGGCCAGAATGCCGGTCATGCCGTTAGCGCAGCGACCAAGAAACCGGGGTTTGAGCCATACTGGGCCGGTGCCCTAGGACTGGCGGGCAGACGTGGAACCTGCTCGTCAGCCCCTCTGCCCTGTAAAGCTCTCAAACTACTGACAGCCAACATGGCCCCGGGCCTCAAGCCAGGCGGCGACCCGGAATAGGCTCGCTTCCCGATAGGGGGCGGCAGCCAGCTGAATGCCGACCGGCAGCTGACCAGGACGGTGAATGGGTACGGAAATCACCGGCAGACCGATGAAGGATAGCGGCTGGGTGTAGAACCCGAGGTGGGGGCGCAGGGGGTAGGCAACGCCATCGATTGCTAGGGTGGTTTGGTCGAGGGGG
>NZ_JADEWX010000198.1 GCF_015207395.1 Nodosilinea sp. LEGE 07088 | reverse complement strand
CACCCACACCCGCCCGCTGCCGGGGGCAATTTTCTTGGAAGATGCTCGGGTGAACGAATGGCACGATCGCTACCGCGATCGCATTGCCGCCGCCGTGCTCGACCACCTGATCGGCATCTATGGCGCGCGCACAGGTGAGGTGCTGTCCCTGGTGGATGAGCACCCTGACCTAGCCGAGCCGATCGTGGACTATGCCCACGACATCAAGGCCCAAATCGTCTTTGCCGTGCAGGAAGAGATGGCCTACACCTTTGTCGATATTCTGCGCCGCCGCACCACGGTATCGATGCACAAAAACTATGGCTTTGATGCGCTGCCGGTGGTGGCTGAGGTACTGCGCCAGTATTGCGGCTGGAGCGAGGAGCGCTGCGATCGCAACATTCAGGCCTACCACAAGTTCATGGCCGAGAACTGCATCCCCGACTATGCCCTGGAGCAGGAAGCGCCCTCATTGCAGATGGCCTAAATTGGAGCAGACGACCTAAATTGAGCCGAGGGTAAGGGGTAAAGTGTGAAGGATAATCGCACTTTACCCCTTGTACATTTAAACCCCTTTCACATTTAAACTCGGCGCTTTCACCATCCCCTACCCCATCACGACATCATGACTACCGCTACCCAAACTGTCGATCAGGTCTTTGAGACCTACAAGCATCGCGAAATCACCCTGGCTGTGTTGGGAGCCGGAGCCTGGGGCAGCGCCCTGGCCTTCATCGCCACCACCCACAATCACACGGTGCGAGTCTGGTCGCGATCGGGGGATCTGTCCCTGGCAGAAGCAGTAGATGGCGCAGAGGTTATTCTCTCCGCCATTTCAATGAAAGGGGTAGCCGATGTCGTGGATCAGCTCCAGGAGCTGAATATTCCTGAGACCACAATCCTGGTAACGGCGACCAAAGGCCTCGACCCTAAAACAACCCTGACACCATCTCTGATCTTTCAGCAGGCCTTCCCTCACCATGCAGTGGCGGTGCTCTCTGGCCCCAACCTGTCGAAAGAAATTGAGGCCGGGCTGCCCGCCGCCACGGTGATCGCCTGTGAAAACGAAATCGCCGCCGAGGCCGTGCAGCATGTGTTTGCGGGCGAGAATTTCCGCACCTATAGCAGCACCGACCCCCTGGGGGCCGAGCTGGGCGGCACGCTGAAGAACGTGATTGCGATCGCAGTCGGCGTCTGCGAAGGGCTAAAGCTGGGCTCAAATGCGCGATCGGCTCTGATCACCCGCGCCCTACCCGAGGTTATGCGCGTGGGTACTCATCTAGGCGGCCAGCCTGAGACCTTTTTGGGCCTCTCGGGCCTGGGCGACATGCTGGCCACCTGCACCAGCGTCCTCAGCCGCAACTACCGGGTGGGCTATGGCCTGGCCGAGGGCAAATCTCTCGAACAAATTCTGGAAGAGTTAGGCAGCACCGCCGAGGGGGTCAACACCGCCTATGTGCTCCACGATATTGCCCAGCGAGAGGAGATTTCTATACCTATTTCCAAGCAGGTGTATTTGCTGCTCAAGGGCGATATCTCTGCCGAGGAAGCGGTCGCGGCCCTGATGGAGCGCAAGCTCAAGGCCGAAGACTACCAAGAGATTTTGCAGGGCGAGTGATGGTGGTTACTGGCAGGTGCCTCGAGTATTGTTGATAACTGAGCCGTTCTAAAGGCTAGCTTGATAGCTAGCTTGATAGAATGTGGCCATGATGGGAACCTGATCTAGTCGCAACCCTATGTTCACCAACGATCCCCAAACTTCCCCTCCTGCTCAGACAGAGGATGTTGATCAACGGCTGAAAGCAATCGCCTATAGCCTCGACTGCCTTATTCCTGGGTTTTATTGCTGGTTAGGGCCTCTGCGGGTACGCCTTGGCGGTAGTTTGCCCGAATCAAGCTATCCAGGTACTATCCACAGTAAGTTAGGGGTTGCAATAGTGCTGCCGGGCTATCGCATCTACAGCACCTATCACGGTGAGCATGACCCTCGATAAGCATAAGCTCGATGGCATTCCGCAAATCACAGCCAAAATATTGCCGGGTGATGAGTTTGAAGTGATGCTTGTGCAGGAAGGCTACCAACGCGCAGGTTCTGCCCCAGCTCAGGGCAAACGCATCAAAGTTTGGTGGAATCATCCAAAACATAGACGCGTTGAAGCCATCTACAGCCCAGACGGCAAAATAGCTATTACAGCCTATCATGTTGACTAGCCGTAGGTTATGTCGTTGCGGTGTACCTCTCTCAGAGGCACATACATGATGCGAATCTGGGTTGATGCCGATGCCTGCCCCAATGTAATCAAGGAGATTCTGTTTCGAGCAGCCAAGCGGGTTGAGGTGCAGACCACCCTGGTAGCCAATCAGGAATTGCAGATTCCAGGGTCTGATTATATTGAGGCAGTGCAGGTGCGATCGGGCCTGGATGTGGCCGACAACTACATTGCCCAGCATCTAGAGCCCGGCGATTTGGTGATTACGGCTGATATTCCCCTGGCGGCAGATGCGATCGCAAAGGGAGCCTACGCCCTCAACCCGCGCGGCGACTTCTATGACCAGGGCAATATTCGCGAACGCCTGTCGATGCGCAACTTTTTGGACGAACTCCGCAGCAGCGGGGTCGAAACCGGCGGCCCGCCCCCGTTTAGCCGACGAGATACCGAAGCCTTTGCCAACCAGCTCGATCGCTTTTTGAATCGTCATGGTTCTCAAAATTAGACATTCAGTCTATCTAGGCTCAACTCTGGCAATGCCTAAAAGACGTATATTAAGACAGACAGGCTGGCTCAATATTAGACTCTCTAAATTAGTAGGGTGGCATGAAATCCCTTCAGGACATTCAGCACCAATTGCGGTCAGGAAGGTTTGAATTTACACGCCACGCATTTAAGAGAGCTATTGAGCGAAATATCAGCGATCGTGAAATCTGCGAACTGTCGTCTACCTAGAGATTATCGAAGACTACCCAGAGGACAAATATTCGCCTAGCTGTTTAGTTTTAGGGTTTACCGTTTCGGAACGAGCGCTGCATATGCAGGTTTCTCGAATGGCATCAGATATGGTGAAAATTATTACTCTCTACGAACCTGATGAAGCTGGCTGGATTAACTTGAGAACCCGGAGGTAAGGATGTTTAAGTGCCATGTTTGTGGATCGACTAAACCAACTACAACGCATGTGACTGAGGTTTTCAACATCGATAGCAAGTTTTACCTGGTCGAAAATATTCCGGCTACGGTGTGTGCTAGCTGTGGTGAGGAGGTCTTTAGCCAAGAGACTACAGAGAGTATTCGCGAGATGCTGCATGGGGAAGTTGAGCCTAGCCGTTCTATCTCTGTCGATGTCTTTGCCTACCAACCAAAAGCATCTTAATAAACTGTGGGAATTTGATCCCTGGCGGCAGATGCGATCGCAAAGGGAGCCTACGCCCTCAACCCACGCGGCGACTTCTATGACCAGGGCAATATTCGCGAGCGCCTGTCGATGCGGAACTTTTTGGACGAACTCCGCAGCGGCGGGGTCGAAACCGGTGGCCCGCCGCCGTTCAGTCGGCGGGATACCGAAGCCTTCGCCAACCAGCTCGATCGCTTTTTGACCCAGCACCATCAACCGTTATAGAGACAGCGTGGCCAGCTCCTTAATTGACCTGGGCAAGATTGGCCGACTGAAGATGCCCTGGCAACTGCTCTGCTGTGGCACCCGGCACAGCTCTCTGGTCAGGGTGCATCCCACTTTTGCAAGTTTGCGCCCCTCATCCCCCAGCCCCTTCTCCCAAAATTCTTAGGGAACTTGCTGGTTCTATTAAGAGGCTTGCTGGCTTTGCCAGCGTTCTTGCAGTTTTGCCATCCAGGTGCGGGTTCCAAAGATTCCGTTCAGCAGCCCTGACACTGTGAAATCAGCATCTAGCTTTTCCCAATGCAATCCTGTTCCGCTAGGGGTAATCTCTACCGCTGCTAAGTCTTCGGGCAGGGCATGGACTAATCCCTGAGCGATATCGGGAGGGAAGCTAAAAGTTGCACCATTGTTTAAGCGCACCACAATTACGTGAGTTGACCTGTCGTAACTGGCATCTATGGCTCGTGGTTCAACCCTAGTTGTTTGCATTGCAGCCTCCCTAGCCTGTTGGAGATCTGCTAAAAATTGAGCTTCATCTACTGGGTTAACCATGAATCTCTATCCAACGCTGCAATACCTCAAACAGCTCTACGATACAAAAATTGGTTTGCAGTCGGCACGCTTTGGGAGACTCTGTGCCAACACGGTTGAGCTTTCAGAGCACATCTAGTAAATTACAGCTTGCGGGGAATGGTTTAGACGGGGAGTGAGAGAGGTACCAGCTCTCCCAAACCCCTAATCATTCCGACTTAAACACGCTAAGCCGCAATGACTAGACCTATTTTAGTTCTAGCCTTCGGTATGGCACCCTTGCGGGATGCTCTAGGCAGTTCCCCGTTTTCTTTACCGAAGGTGAACTCCCATGACCTATGAATTTCAGCTGCCCGTGCGCAACCAAGAGCTGGTGCGCCTGATTGCCATTGGCGACTACGGTGCCGTGCGCGACACCATCAAACAACTCGGTGCCCTGGGCTACGCCGACCCCGATCGCTGGTCTAAGCTCATGCCCACAGGCCGCGAGGGCGAATATCTCTCCATCCATACCCGCCGCTACGCCCCAGCGGTGGAATAACTCAAAGCCCCTGAGAAAGCTTTCTCAGGGGCTTTTGGATAGCTGTCTTTAGGGTTGCATGCGATCGCCGTAGCGCAACAACTGATCGATCGCTGTTAGCCGGTACTGCCACGATTGCAGTCGATAGCCGCTGTTGGTCGTATCTACCAAAATACTGGAGGTGAGGGGCCTGCGTACTGTGGCCAGACCAGTCTTTACGGTTTCGAGCTGACGGTGGGAGGGGTTCTCGGCCAGGGCTTCAAACTCAGCACCGAGGGCATTAACCGACTCTAGCCAGGGCATGAGCATATCGTGATCCATCCACAATCGCTCCTGAGCCAGTAGCCAGTTCCACTCGCGCTGTAGGGCCTGGTATCGACTCAGGGCCATGGCGTAAGGGTTGGCGGCAGCAGGGCTGGCGCTTTCTTGAGTTTGAGCCAGCACCGCCGATAGCTCGGCATTTAAGTCGTTGGCGGCAAATAACGCATAGCCAGGGGTAGGCAAGTCGCGGCTGGCCTGCATTTGGTCGAGGGTAGCGGCATCTGACAGGTTGAGCAGACGAATGCCTGGAATCACCAGGGTTGAGCCAAACGATTCATCCACCAGCCAGGGCAATATGAGACGTTCAAAGCGGCTGGTGTCACCCGCATAGCTCATCAGCACAATCCAGTCGAGATAGTTGGCTCTGGCCCAGGTACCCCAGTCTTGCTGAATGCGCTGGAGGCGATCGTGCTCGGGGTTGGCAAACACCGCCGCCGACATGACCAGGCCCGGGCGCTGACGGCGCAGGGCGCTAGAGAGGGTTTCGACAAAAGAGGTCACCTGCTGCATCCGAAAATCAGTCCAGCGATCCCACAAAATCTGCTGTTGAATTTGTTGGTTGCGGTCTAGGGAGCGATCTGGGCGAGGGCTAATCTCCAGTGGATCGACCCCGCTGATGCTTTGAAATCGCCAGCGGGCTACTTCGCCATAGCCGTAAGTACGGTTGGCCCCAGGGTCTTGAAAGGGGTAGCGAATGTAGTCGAGGTGTAGCCCATCGACATCGTACTCGGTGACAATTTCGGTCATCAGCCGGGTCAGGTAGCTTCGCACCTGGGGGTTAGCAGGGTCTAAAAAAGGCTTGTCTTGTCCACGGGGTATGCGGTTGCCGACGTTGTCGTAGCCAGCCCAGTCGGGGTGCCGACTCAGCACCGGGCCAGGATAGTCGGCGGGTTGGTTGAGCAGGCGGTTGTGGCGCTGGTTGCCCGTCGCAAACACCCACACCCAGGCGTGTAATGTCATATCTCGCTCGTGGGCTAGCTCAACGGCGGCGGCGAGGGGGTCCCAGCTCCGGGTGAGGGGGTTTTGCTCGGGGGCGACTTGGCTGGGGTAGATGGTGTAGCCCGCGTTGACGGTTTCAAAGAAGACGGTGTTGATGCCAGCGGCAGCGAGTTTGTCAAATACGTCGCTCAACCCCTCGGGCGATCGCGCCCTCACGATGGTGCCGCGATCGAGCCACACGGCGCGAATCTCACCCTGGGCCTGGGAGCGTTCGGTCGGGAAATTGTCCCAGAGGGCGGTGCGGGCGGCCAGCCAGCGATCGCGCACCTCACCATGCTTACCCGCCTTTAGCAGGTCATCCCATTCGGTGAGCAGTTGCTCAGCTTCACCCAGGGCCGGATGCAAATAGCCGCCCCGTTCTCCTGAGACATTGACGGCATCAGCTGATGCCGTCAACACCGGGTCACGGTTGGGCAGGCTCAGCACCGTGGGCATTTCCCAGGCCCGCTCCATAATCAGGGCACTTTCAAAGCGGCCAATCAGATTCTTGAGCTCTTGCTGCATGGCTAAAAACACCACCGGGCTGGGGGGGCGGCCGGTGGGGGAGAGCTCAATCACCGCTGGGGCGATCTGCTCAGCCGGGTCGTCAGAGCTATTACTGGGCAAAGGGCGATCGGGCGATGCCGCCGGATTGGCCTGCAACCTGCTGGGCCGCTGGCTGGGGGGCAGCGGTGGCATGGGCACTGCGTTGGGGGTGCGACCGGGGCGAGGCAAAGTCTCGTCAACGGGTTCCTGACCGGCGCTGGTTATAGGACTACCGTCAGTCTCGCCCTCGGGCATCTGCTCCGATGATGAGGTTTCCCAACCGGGAGGCAATAATCGGGGCCGCTCAGAGGGTGGTGGCGGCGGCCCCATGGGCACTTCGCTGGGGCGATAGCCCGGTCGAGACTGGTCTGACGCTGGCCAGACCGGGGTAACCCCATCGCCGCCCTCTAACTCTTCGCTGGCATCGGGGTCAACCTCTGAAGAG
Organism: Nodosilinea sp. LEGE 07088; assembly: GCF_015207395.1. GTDB lineage: Bacteria > Cyanobacteriota > Cyanobacteriia > Phormidesmidales > Phormidesmidaceae > Nodosilinea. Next base: position 2,733 of record NZ_JADEWX010000198.1, on the reverse strand, counting down.
GCCGTGACAGCCACAGTTTCTAGGGGCGGCTCTAGGTCAGCGGCCTCGGCCTGGGCCCAGGTCGTTGAGGGCAGCATGGTACCCCCAACGGCTAATCCTGCCAGGGCCAACGACCGCCCCAGTCGGGGTATCGCCACCCCAAAAAGGCTCCAGCCCGGTGTTTGCCTTACCATCTCAATCCTCTACCCACGGCGCTAATTGTGGCACAGGCCAGCCGATTCGAGGCTGCCCTCCTTCAGTAAACCCACTAGGCTAGTGGACTAACGGTGCAGGTCGTGCCTGGCTGGAGCGGCACCAACTGCTTCACCATACCCAGCCCTAGCCCCGGACCTGGAATATGGCTGACCTGTTGCCTGGGTATAAGGGCCAAGTCGCTTGATAGTGATTCCCGAAAGGCCCGAAAATGAAGGAGTCTAGCCGAATCCCTTTGTGCTTTGGGCAGGCTGCCAAGTCATCATCATGCCCATGCTGCCTGCGACGGTAAAGGACTGATCCTGGGGATGCCAGGCTACGGCAGAGCATGCTTCCTGGGGGAACTTAATCGTTTGCAGGAGCGTTTTACCCTGCTCCCAGAGGGTCACGACGCCATCTTGGCCCACGGCGGCCAGTAGATCGGAGTTGGGTTGGAATGCGATCGCATTTACCCGCTGCCGGTGGTGCTCTAGCACCCGCGATTGCCAGCCCCGTCCCTGCCGCTCCCACACGGTAATGCCCTCGATACAGGCGGCGGCTATCAGGGGCGAGCCCGATGGGGTATTGAGCGCAGACCAGGCCACCTGCCGCACCTTGCCCGGAAAGCCCTGCATTAACCAGGGCGGTGGACTGTTCCACTCGGCTACGGTCAGGGTGCGATCGAGATTGCCCGACCCCAAATAACGCCCGTCAGCAGACCAGGCGCAGTGCAGGCTGGCACCGGGCACTGCGATCGCCTGATGCGGGTCGGCCCAGTGCTCTGCCGACCAGACCTTGATGCCGCTGTGACCACTGGCGGCCAGGTGCGACCCCGTCGGGTGCCAGGCCAGGTGCAGCACCGACGAATCGGCAAAGTCCAGCTCAGCGATCTTTTCGTTTTTAGGGATATTCCAAATCTGCACCTGAGGGCCGACGGCGTAGGCCAACTGGGGTTGGGTTGGGTGCCAGGCCAGTCGGTCAATCCAGGCCCCTGCATAGACTTGAGCCCAGGCTGGGTCAGACTCTGGGCTTTGCACCGACCACACCAGCACTTCGCCCGATTGTCCCCCCACCGCCAGCCATTCACCATCGGCAGAGAACCCCAGGGCGTTAATAGCCTGGCCATCCGCCAGGCGCAGCATCCGCCAGGCGGCAGACTCTTGCCCCAGGCCAACTTCTCCCGCTGCCGTGGCGGCCCCGAGCCAGGCCCCATCGGGCGACCAGGCCAGGGCTGTGACGTAGTCGGAGAGAGAACACCGCCAGGACTTGGCAAATTTTGGCTTTGCACTGCTCACGCCAGACAGGCCCGAAATCCTTGGCGAATGGCGGCTTCATCGAGGTTGCGCCCGATGAACACCATCTCACTGCGCGGCGTTTCGGTGGGCTTCCAGGGGCGATCGGGGCGACCGTCAAAAATCATGTGCACCCCCTGGTAGACAAACCGATTGGGCTCATCTTTCAGGTTGAGAATGCCCTTCATGCGAAAGATGTCGGGGCCTTTGGTTTGCAGCAGGTCATTCACCCAGGCACTGAGCTTGTCGCTGTCTAAGGGCTGCTCTTCGACAATGGCGAAGGAGTAGACCTCGTCGTCGTGCTCGTGGGCGTCTTCGTTGAGAAAGTTGGGGTCAACTTCTAGCGCCCGGTTCAAATCAAAGGCTTTGACGCCCAAGATCGACTCGATCGCCAGGTCAGAGTTTTGGGTGCGATAGATTTTCACCATCGCGTTCATCGCTTTGATCCGCTGTTCAAGTTCGGCCAACTCGGCTTCACTGACCAGGTCAATTTTGTTGAGCAAAACCACATCGGCAAAGGCAATTTGCTCCTGGGCTTCGGTGCTGTCCCAGTGCTGGGCAATGTGCTTGGCATCGACGACGGTAATCACCGCATCCAGCGCCAGCTGCGATTGGATGTCTTCATCCACAAAGAAGGTCTGAATTACCGGCGCCGGGTCGGCCAGCCCGGTGGTCTCGATCACCAGGTGGTCGAACTTGTCGCGCCGCTGCATCAGGTTGCCGATGATGCGAATCAGATCGCCGCGCACGGTGCAGCAAATGCAGCCGTTGTTCATTTCAAAGATTTCTTCGTCGGCGTCGATCACCAGCTTGTTGTCGATGCCGACTTCGCCAAACTCGTTGACAATCACCGCTACTTTTTTGCCGTGTTCGTAGGTCAAAATGCGGTTGAGCAGGGTGGTCTTGCCTGCCCCCAAGTAGCCGGTCAAGACTGTGACTGGAACTCCGGCTGTTGCTGTTGCCACCATAATCGTGAATCACCTACAGAGGAGTGAACCCCTCAGAACTCCGGCATTATCTCTGACGGCGATCCCTCGGGAATGTTTGAAGTGAACATTTTGGGTGAACCTACCTTGCCCTACGGGTACACCTCCTAAAGAGGGGATGGTGGTGCGGATCCCCTCCAGGGAGGGGCAGGGGTGGGATTGCGAGGATTCTTGAGGCAGGGAATTCCCTCATCGCTGAGACTGGCCCACCCCGCCCTGCGGGCACCCCTCCCAGGGAGGGGATGGTGGCGTGAATCCCCTCCCTGGGAGGGGCAGGGGTGGGA
>NZ_JADEWX010000383.1 GCF_015207395.1 Nodosilinea sp. LEGE 07088 | reverse complement strand
TGATCTTGACTCAAGAAAGTGGACAGGTACTTTAAGCTACGTTCAGGCCCTCTAGAGAGAGCCAGTAGTTGTCTTCAAACTGCACTGGGGACAGATATCCAAGAGTTGAGTGCAACCGTTGTCGGTTATAGAAAACCTCAATCCATTCAGCAATAACGGTGCGGGCAACCGTTCGAGTCGAGAAGATCCTGGGATGAATCACCTCGGTCTTGAGGGTGCCAAAGAAGCTTTCAGCCACCGCATTATCCCAACAATTGCCTCGACGGCTCATGCTGCCCCTTATCGTAGCCTGCTGAAGTGCCGCCTGGTACTCTCCACTGGCATATTGAGAGCCTCGGTCAGAATGAAACAGCAACCCAGATGAAGCCGGTTGGCGTTGCCCTAAGGCCGCTTCTAAGGCCGTCAGCACCAGCTCAGTGCGCATATGCTCGGCCATCGACCATCCGACGACTCGTCTAGAGAACAGGTCAATGATGACCGCCAGATACAGCCAGCCTTCGGTGGTCCAAATGTAGGTCATGTCAGCCACCCACACCCGGTCGGGTTCAACCGTCGTAAAGTCTCTATTCAAGTGATTCTCGGCAATAGGCCAGGCATGTTTAGAATCGGTCGTCACCTGGAATTTACGTCGAGACCGAGCACTGATGCCGAGGTTAGCCATTAACCGCACCACCCGTTGACGGCTGACGCTCCAGCCTTGAGCCACCAGGGCCGCCTGAATCCGAGGGGAACCATAGCTTTGGCGACTGGCATCATAAATCTGTTGAATCTGGTGAGACAAAATCTTATTCTCCTGGGTTCTAGGGGATGCAAGGCGGTTGCACCAGGCGTAATAGCCACTTCTGGACTGCTTCAGGACTCGGCACATCAGGGCAATCGGAAAATTGACCTTCTCGCGCTGGATCAGCTCATAGGATCTGAGCTGTCCCGAGCAAAGAAGGTCGCGGCTTTTTTTAAGAAGTCGCGCTCCATCCGTACCCGTTTTAGGTCTCGGCGCAACGTATTTAATTCTTGGCGCTCAGCGGAGGTCAACGAACCTTGGATGTCTCCTGCGCGATCGATCTGGGCTTGTTTCACCCATTTGCGCAGCGCACTTTCGGTCAGCCCCATTTCCTTGGCAACCTGGCTGACCGGTTTACCCGATTGGCCCACGATGCGTACAGCTTCTGCTTTTTGCTCGTCTGTAAATGTCCTTCGCGGTTTTTGGCTCATCTGAACATTCTCCTTCCTTGTCGACTCTTCGGAAATGTCCACTTTTTCGAGGTAAGGTCA
>NZ_JADEWX010000382.1 GCF_015207395.1 Nodosilinea sp. LEGE 07088 | reverse complement strand
CCCATCCCCCATCCCCTCATCCACCCATTCACTCCCTCGTCTTCAGCACCGCAATTAAATCTAAATGCTGAAGCTGGCGCGCAATCAGCAGCCCAGAACCCACTGCTGCCAGGGCGGTCACCAGGGCCGCAAATACATAGCTGGCGGGGTGAATCACAAAGGGCACGCGAAACAGCTCGGTATTTTGAGCTGGGGACTGGTTCAGCACCCAGGCCAGCCCGTAGCCTAAGGCCCAGCCCACTGGAATGGCTGCCAGGGTGAGCACCCCTTGCTCGCCCAGCAAAATAACGGCGATCTCGCGCTGGGTAAAGCCAATAATGCGCAGGGTGGCCAGCTCGCGGCTGCGCTCGGAGAGGGCAATGCGGGCGGCGTTGTAGATCACCCCTACGGCAATGATGCAGGCGAACAGCAAAATCATGGTGTTCATTACCCCGGAGGTAGCGGCGATCGTGTCTTCAAACTGCTGTAGGGCGGTCTGGCGCTGGGCGACGCTGGCCACCGCCGGGGTTTGCTTGAGCTGCTGGTAAAGGGTCGGCATCTGGAGAGCATCGACGGTCAGGTAAGCCCCTGAGAAGGTGGGGCCTTCCTGCATGAGGGTATTGAGGGCGGTGACATCCATATACATGGCCAGCCCCACCAGCTCGTCCACTAGGCCCACCAGCGGCACAGACAGCACCGGACGCACCCCTTCGAGCACTTCAACGGTGAGGCGATCGCCCATCTGGACGTGCAAAATTTCGGCTAGCTTAGTGGTCAGCACCAGGCCATCGGCGGGCAGAGCTACGGTTTGCCCGCCGCCATCGATCAGCCGCCGCAGATTGCTGGGGGAAGAGAGGCCAACGATGCCCCCCAGCCGCGATCGCTGCTCAAACCGCAACCGCACCGGCACGCTGCGAAATGGCTCTACCCGCAGCACCCCTGGCAGCTGGGCCAGGTCAAACTGCACTCGCCCCGGCAGCGGCTCGATAAAGGTGAGGGTGATGTCTTCGCGCTGCACCGTGCGAAACTGCGTGGTGATAATGTGGTCAATGCCGTCGCTGAAGTAGCGCCCCACCACCAGCATGGCCACCGCCAGACCAATGCCCAGCACTGCCATTAACCCCTGGGTGGGCCGCCGTTCCACATTGCGCAGAATAATCCGCCCGGCGGGGGAGAGCAACCGCTGTAGGCCCAGGTGCTCGATCAGCGTGGGCCTGAAGCTGGCCGGGGGTTCGGGCCGCATGGCCTCGGCGGGGGGCAAAACTACAGCATCCCCCACGGCTTTAAAGGCCC
>NZ_JADEWX010000197.1 GCF_015207395.1 Nodosilinea sp. LEGE 07088 | reverse complement strand
GCCTGAAGCTGCCTCCGAGGCCCCAGCCGAGGCCCCAGCCGAGGCCCCAGCCGAGGCCCCAGCTGAGGTCGCTCCAGTGGTAGAGCCCCCACCCGAGCCTGCATTGGAACCCGGTGCCTATGAAGCTGTAGTGGTGCAGCCCATTGGTCTGGTCATGCGTGAAGGGCCAGGGGTAGAGTTTCCACAGATGGGTGGGGTAGATGTCAACGAAGCCGTGGTGGTAATCGAAGAGCCCGCCAACCAGTCATGGATCAAGGTGCGCGTCGTTGCCAGTGGCCAGGAGGGCTGGGTTAAGGCGGGCAACACGCGCCCGACTGACTAGCAATCCCTGGGGTAGCCCTATTTCTGCATTCAAGACCAGCCCCTTTCCTAGGGGAAATGTTAACTAATCTAACCAAGCCTTAAGCTTGGTGTCAGTTCCCTGGGGTAGACGATGTTGGCCAGCGGCAGGGTGGTAGCTTGAGATGCGATGAAGCCGCTCAGGCTTTGAGGCTGAATCAGTAGTGGGTTCTGGCTTGCTACCCAATTCAGGCGGTATTTTACTACCCTGCTTTTAAACCCCATGCATAACGTACAAAAAGATTGGCTTGGCTCTGTGGTAATGGCTGCCCTGGGTGCTGGCATTATTACCTCCTTTGCGGTGAGTCAGGGACAGAGCCCGCTGGTGGGTCTGGCGATTACCGCCTTTGCCGCAGTGTCTGCGGTAGCGATTGACCACTTTTTGTAGAGTCGGTCTATAAGTGTCAAAGACTGACGTTGCTGAACGGCAGCCTGAATTTGGGGCAACGCCAATGCCGCTGAGTTGCGATCGCGAGGCAGTGATCAGAGACCGGGCTTCTGGGGTGGGTGCCATCAACGCTGGGTATTGACCTAGAGCCCCGGTTGCTCTGCGATCAAAGCATCCCTCCATCGGTAGGGTGCCGTCGCGGCCTCTTTTCCCCTCGCCCTAATTTCCTTAACCCCGCCAGGTCGCACCGCACCGCTCACCCATAGTGAAAATCCTCCTCATTGGTCTGCGGTGCACCCAGGCCACCGTTGCTGCGCTACCCTTCGGTGCATTGCTACGCGAATGTACCCTACGGCAGCATGGGCTTTGGGGGCAAAGCTTAAGGCACTGGCCTAATCTACTCTCGCAGAGCCTGCGCGGCGGCTCATACATGATGATCTGCGATCGCATGCAGCCCCATCCTTCGCCAACCCACCGCGCGACGAACCCTGGCAATTAGCCAATCTTCCCGAAAGGCGGCAACCCGCCTGAGAACAATCGTGAACACCGACCCTGCTAGGCGGGCCGCTCTTTTTACAATGCAGACAGGCACAGAGATACCCCTCTGTGCGATCGTGAGCAGCCGGAGCAAGTAACCCTATGCAACCCACCCAAAATTTATTCACCGAAAAAGCCTGGGATGCTATTGTGCGCTCTCAGGATATTGCCAAGCAGGGCCAGCAGCAGCAGATTGAGACCGACCATCTGCTGCTGGCCCTACTCGATCAGGAGGGGCTAGCCAGCAGCATTTTTGCCAAGCTCGGGGTCACTGTGCAGCAGCTGCGCGATCGCACCGAAGCCTTTATTAACAGTCAGCCCAAGGTATCGGGCAGCGGCTCGTCGGTGTATCTGGGCAAATCCCTCGACACCCTGCTCGATCGGGCCGAAAAGTACAAAAAAGAGTATGGCGACGACTATATTTCCATTGAACACCTGATCCTGGCCTACCCTGGCGATAGCCGCTTTGGTAAAAGCCTGTTCCAGGATCTGGGCTTAAGCGAAGCCAAACTCAAGCAGGCCATTCAAGACATTCGAGGCACCCAAAAAGTGACCGACCAAAATCCCGAAGGCAAGTACCAATCGCTCGAAAAGTACGGGCGCGACCTCACCGACGCCGCCCGCCGAGGCAAGCTCGACCCGGTGATTGGCCGCGACGACGAGATTCGCCGCACCATCCAGATTCTGTCGCGCCGCACCAAAAATAACCCGGTGCTGATTGGCGAGCCCGGGGTAGGTAAGACGGCGATCGCCGAAGGGCTGGCCCAGCGCATTGTCAACGGTGACGTGCCCCAGTCGCTTAAAGATCGCCAGCTAATCGCCCTGGACATGGGGGCGCTAATTGCCGGAGCCAAGTACCGAGGCGAGTTTGAGGAGCGGTTAAAAGCGGTGCTTAAAGAAGTTACCGACTCCGAAGGGCAGATCGTTCTCTTTATCGACGAAATTCACACCGTTGTCGGCGCGGGCGCGACCCAGGGGGCGATGGATGCGGGTAACCTGCTCAAGCCCATGCTGGCCCGGGGCGAACTGCGCTGCATTGGCGCGACGACTCTGGACGAGTACCGCAAATATATTGAGAAAGACGCCGCCCTGGAGCGCCGCTTCCAGCAGGTCTATGTCGATCAGCCCAGCGTAGAGGACACGGTTTCCATTTTGCGCGGCCTCAAAGATCGCTACGAAACTCACCACGGGGTGAAAATTTCCGACAGTGCTCTGGTGGCTGCGGCCACGCTATCTACCCGGTACATCAGCGATCGCTTCCTGCCCGACAAGGCCATCGACCTGGTCGATGAAGCCGCCGCCAAACTCAAGATGGAGATCACCTCCAAACCTGAGGAACTCGACGAGGTCGATCGCAAGATTCTCCAGCTCGAAATGGAGCGCCTGTCGCTGAAAAAAGAGAGCGACGCCCCCTCCATAGAGCGCCTGGAGCGGATCGAGAAAGAACTGGCCGACCTGAAGGAGCAGCAGAGCGCCCTCAACGCCCAGTGGCAGTCTGAAAAAGACACCATCGACCACATTCAGTCGATCAAAGAAGACATCGACCGGGTCAACATCGAGATTCAGCAGGCCGAGCGCGACTACGACCTCAACCGGGCCGCTGAGCTCAAGTACGGTAAGCTCACCGAGCTCCAGCGCCAGCTCGAAACCGCCGAGACCCAGCTCACCGATACCCAAACCACCGGCAAAACCCTGCTGCGCGAAGAGGTGATCGAAGAAGACATTGCCGAAATTATTTCGAAGTGGACGGGTATTCTGGTCAGCAAGCTGGTGCAGTCGGAGATGCAGAAACTCCTGGAACTCGAAGACGAGCTCCACCAGCGGGTGATCGGCCAGGAGGAAGCGGTGACGGCGGTGGCCGATGCGATCCAGCGATCGCGCGCCGGACTCGCTGATCCCAATCGCCCCATCGCCAGCTTTATCTTCCTCGGCCCCACGGGGGTAGGCAAGACCGAGCTGGCCAAGGCCCTGGCCGCCTACCTGTTCGATACCGCAGAGGCCCTGGTGCGTATCGACATGTCGGAATACATGGAAAAGCACGCCGTGTCCCGTCTGATCGGCGCGCCGCCGGGCTACGTCGGCTACGACGAAGGCGGTCAGCTGACCGAAGCCATTCGTCGTCGCCCCTTCGCCGTCATTCTCTTCGACGAGATCGAAAAGGCCCACCCCGATGTGTTTAACGTCATGCTGCAAATTCTCGACGATGGCCGGGTCACCGATGCCCAGGGGCGCACGGTGGACTTCAAAAACACCATCATCATCATGACCAGCAACATCGGCTCCCAGTATATTCTCGATGTGGCGGGCGACGATGAGCAGTACGACGAGATGAAAAGCCGCGTCATGGAGGCGCTGCGCAGCAACTTCCGCCCCGAGTTTCTCAACCGGGTAGATGAAATGATCATCTTCCACGGCCTGCTCAAGTCGCAGCTGCGCGACATCGTCAAGCTACAAATCGTGCGGTTAGAAGATCGGCTGAGCGATCGCAAGATGGCCATTACCCTGACCGAAGCGGCCCTCGACTTTTTGGCCGAGGTGGGCTACGATCCGGTCTACGGTGCCCGGCCCCTCAAGCGGGCGATTCAGCGCGAGCTCGAGACCCAGATTGCCAAGGCGATTTTGCGCAGTGAGTTTGGCGCCGGCGACACCATCTTTGTAGATGTTGAAAACGAACGCCTGTCGTTTAAGCGGCTGTCTTCAGAGTTACTGACCGTTTAGCGTGGCTTTAGCATCCAGGGGCAAAGAAAACTGCCCCTAGATATAAACCTTTGAAACAAGGCGGGGCATTTTCAACCGCTACAGTTGCAGGGCACAGCAATTTTTTGGCAATATAGCTGTATAAGCTATATGGGCATTTTCACCAAGAGGAGCGGTACATGTTCACTACGATGCTTCCTTAAATTCCCTGAAGACGTCTTGCCATGCTGTTGCTAAAGCTGTGTGGTGCCACAGAGAAACCGTTTAGCCCTCAACTTAGCTCTCCAATAACGTAGTTTTACGGAACGCTCAACCAATCAGGTGGATCTCTCAGTGACGGGTCAGGGTTGTCTGACCTGGCGCAGACTTATAAAAGGAAAAGGTTGGTCATGAAAATCGCTCACGACGCGTCTAAGCACGGCTACATGAATGTCATGGAGATTCTGGTGGCTGAGGAGGTAGAGAAGCAGATAAAAACCATGCAACCTCGCATGCTGAAATACCTCAAGCGGGTCGAGGTTGAGACCTTTGCCCTCAATCGACTGCCCGCTTGCTATGCCTCCAGTGAAAAAGGCTGGCAGCATCAGTACGAAAAGGCCAAGCGGGAACAGTACAACCAAATCAAAAGCGCTGTCCGTCAAGCCTTTGCAGCTGTTCAGGTAGACCCAATTCGCTCGTCTGAGCCCCTGCGTCGGCCCGAGGAGGATGCCGCGAGCACGGCTCTGAACGCACTGCGGGATATTCTCAAGCAGCCCGACCTCAGCTGGGATGGAGCCATTAATCGTCTCCAGACAGTGTTGGGGCTGCGGGTACCTACCCCGACTACCGCCCCGGCGAGCGAAGGGTCTCACCGTACGCGCTACCGGGATAATCATAGTGTTTCTACAATGACTAGCGCCGATCGGGCCGATGGTGGCCATTCCCACTATTGGCGACCCGGCACCTACGGTTCTGAGGTGTCGTGGAAAAAGAGCCACAGCTCCTCCGGTGAAGAGTATGACTGGAACGACCCTCGCTACATTAAGTAATGTGGGCTAAGGGCCGGGTTGGGTGGCTGAGTACCGTTAGTCATCCAACATTCCCCAGCATTTTCCCGTACCCGTCTGGTCAACCTAGCTGGATTCAGGGCAACGTTTACAGGAGCCCAGCCTGGGTTAGGAGGGTAGGCGGCAACCCCAGACCCTGTACCTGCTGCTGCAGACCGGCCCCGGCAGCCGGATTGGTCGTGCTGTAGAGATCGATCGCCCGCCGAAAGGCTCGCAATGCCTCAGGCATTTGCCCCAGTTTAAACAGGGCTACCCCCAGGTTTTGGTGGGCCTCAGGATAGTTGGGGGCCAGGGCGATCGCCTGGCGGTAGGCCGCGATCGCCTCGTCGAGATAGCCTCTGACCCGGTGGGCCGTGCCCAGATTGTAGTAGGCCAGCGCCAAGGTAGGGTCGGCCTCGGTGGCCTGAGTAAACAGGTCAATGGCGGCGACTAGATCACCCTGGGCTTTTTTCAGGCCGCCGTAGTTGAGCAGGGTGCCCAATTTCAAGCGTGGCGGCACGTCTAGGGCCAGGGCCGCGGCATAGTCAGCCGCGGCGCGATCGGGGGCATCGGCCAGGGCGAGTGCCCGGTGGTAGTGCAGCTCGTAGCGGGTCAACGGGTCAGCGGGTGCAACCTGGTCTAGGGCCCGGTTGAGCAAGGGCAAAGCGGCATCGGCCTGGTCAGATTCGACATAGAGGGCGGCGAGTTTATTCAGCAGGTAAGCATCGTTGGGCTGATCGGCCAGGTAGGCCTCCATGATGGTGCGGGCGCGATCGAACTTATGGCGCTGCAGCACCACCGCCGGGTCGTAGCCTGTGTGGTGCAAGGCCACCTCACCGAGGGTAATCACCTGCCAGCGTGGATCTTGGCGCTGCAATGCCGCTACGCTATCGTCCACAGTTTCGTGGTAAGGGCGATGGAAGCGAATTTCTGGCAGACGGCGAAAGACGCGGGTAATCAGGGTGTAGGGCGCTTGGGGTGCCCCCAGTTCTAGCCGCAGCAGGTTGAGCGCTAGAATATTTTCAGCCGCGACATCTCCCAGGGGGCCACCCTGGTTGAGTTGCTGAAGGACTTGGGCCGTAGCCGGGAGCAGCATTTCGTCGGCGTCGAGCACCAGCACCCAGTCACCGCTGGCGTGGTGCAGCGATTCGTTGCGGGCGGCGGCAAAGTCGTTCCCCCAGGCAAAGCTGTGGATCTTAGCCCCGTGGACCTGGGCGATCGCCACTGTGTTATCCACCGAGCCGGTGTCTACCACGACGATCTCATCGACGATCCCTTGCACAGTTGCTAGGGTGCGGGCCAGGGTCGCCGCTTCATCGCGCACGATCATGCAGAGGCTGAGCATTAGGCGTCTCCCAGGGCTTGGCGCGATCGCACCAGGGCTTGACGCACCTGCTCAAAGCCGGTGCCGCCATAGCTGTTGCGGGCTGAGACCACCTGCTGGGGCGCGATCGCCGCGTAGATATCGTCCTCAAAGGCGGGGTGAATCGCCTGCCACTCGGCCAGGGTCAGCTCCCGCAGCAGCTTTTTGGCCGCCAGAGATGTCTTCACCACCTTGCCCACCAGGTTATAGGCTTCCCGGAAGGGGATGCCCTTGGCGGCCAGGTAGTCGGCCACGTCGGTGGCGTTGGAGTAGTCTTCGTTGACCGCCTGGGCCAGGCGGGGCACCTGGAAGTTGACCCCTTCGGCCAGCAGAATGGTCATGGCCTCCAGGCAACCGCTGACGGTCTTGACCGTGTCGAAGATCGCTTCCTTATCTTCTTGCAGGTCTTTGTTATAGGCCAGGGGCAGGCCTTTCATCAGCACCAGTAGGCCTTGCAGGTGGCCAAATACTCGCCCGGTTTTGCCCCGCACCAGCTCGGGTACGTCGGGATTTTTCTTTTGGGGCATGATGCTGGAGCCGGTGGAGCAGCTGTCGTTGAGGGTGATAAAGCTAAACTCTTCCGAGGCCCAGAGAATCATCTCCTCAGAAAGGCGCGACAGGTGCACCATGATCAGGCTGGCGGCACAGGCAAACTCAATGGCAAAGTCGCGATCGCTGACGCCATCCAGGCTGTTGCCGTAGACCGCCTCAAAGCCCAGCAGCTCGGCAGCATAGTGGCGATCGATGGGGAAGGTGGTGCCCGCCAGCGCGCCACAGCCCAGGGGCGAAATATTCACCCGTTTGAGCAGATCTTGGAGTCGCTCCCAGTCGCGCTGGGCCATATCGAAATAGGCCAGCAGATGGTGGGCTAAACTCAGGGGCTGGGCCCGCTGCAGGTGGGTATAGCCCGGGATCAGGGTCTCGATATGATTTTCGGCAATGCCCAGCAGGGTGCGCTGAAACTGCCTGAGCTGGGCTTGAATCGATTCAATCTGGGCACGCAGGTAGAGGCGTATATCGGTGCCCACCTGATCGTTGCGAGAGCGGGCCGTGTGCAGCTTTTTGCCCACGTCGCCAATGAGCTCGGTCAGCCGCCGCTCGACGGCAAAGTGCACGTCCTCGGCCTCGACTCCGGGGGTAAACTCGCCCCGCCGAAACTGTTGGCGAATGGTCTCTAACCCGGTGACAATCTGCTCGCCTTCTGCGGGGCTAATAATACCGGTTTTGACCAGCATTTTGGCGTGGGCCCCAGAGCCCGTGAGGTCGTACTCAATCAGCTCAATATCGAAGCCAATGCTGGCGTTAAACAGGGCGATCGCAGGATGTAGCGCTGTCTCAAAGCGCTGGCTCCAGGTTTGGGAATTAGGCGTTTGCATTTAGAAGGCCGTCAAGTTGCGAATCATATAGCCCAGAACGATACCGAAAAGCAGCGCCCATAACTGTCCTGAATCGACAAAATTGTTCCAGATATTGAGCATATCGCCCAAAATATCTTGGTCAAACTGCTGGGCAAGTATTGGCGACAGGGCTTCAGGCGTTACCAGGGTGGCCGCTGCTCCTGGGGTGACATCCACTCCGGTAAAATAGCGGCTGAACTCGTCGCCGAGATTCAAGCTGACGGGGCGCAAAATGGTGTCTATCGAGAGGGGTTGAGTAGCGCTTTGCAAAAGGTAACCGTGGGGCTGGGAGATAACGTCCATGGCAGCGTGACGACCTGAGCATGGTTGACACCCAACAGACTAGCACCATACCGCCGCGCCCGAGCCTCTGGAACCCAAAAACAGCCTGGATGCTGGGGATTGGGCTGGCTCTGGGGCTGGCGACCTACCAGGCAGGTCTAGGCCGCCCTGGCGTAGCGTTGATTAACTGGGCTGGCTGGCCCCAACTGCGCGAGTTTTTGGCGGCTAGCCTGCACCCCGACCTCAGCCCTGGGTTTGTCATGCTAATGGGGCGCGCGGCCCTGGTGACGCTGGCCTACGCCCTCTTAGGCACGACCCTCAGTATCGGTCTGGGGATGGTGGGTGGGCTGCTGGCCGCTGAGGTGGGGTGGCAAACGCTACTCCCAGGGGTACCTGGCAAGCTATTTCTATGGCGGGGGTGGCGGGGGCTGTTGGCCTTTCCTCGGGCTATTCACGAGGTGATTTGGGGCTTGCTGCTGTTACAGGTGCTGGGGCTCGACCCCTTGGTGGGGGTGCTGGCGATCGCCATTCCCTTTGGGGCGATCGTCGCCAAGGTGTTCTCGGAAATCTTAGATGAAACGCCACGAGAGCCTTTAAATACCCTGTTGAACGCAGGATCACCGCCCTTGATTGCCTTGATCTATGGGCTGCTGCCCCAGGCGCTGCCCAACCTGCTCTCCTACGGGTTCTATCGGTTTGAGTGCTCGCTGCGGGCGGCGGCGGTGCTGGGTATCATCGGCGCGGGTGGCCTCGGCTACGAGATTTTCTTGAGTCTGCAGTCGTTGCGCTACGAGCAGTTGTGGACAGGGTTCTACATGCTGATTGTGCTCAATGGCGCGGTGGATGCCTGGAGTGCCCTGGTGCGCCGCCGCCTGGGCTTCACCAGTCGCCTCGACATCAACCGCAAACCGGGAACCGTCGTTAGCCATGGCGGCGCTGGCAGCCCCAGACCGGATCGCCTATTGCGGCTGTCTGGGGTGGGGGTGGGGGTGGCCATTCCCCTGAGCGGGTGGTTTTTACAGCTCGATGTGAGTCGGCTCTGGGCACCGCGTACCCTGCGTCTCACGGGGGAACTATTCACCTCAGGTTGGCCAACCCTGCCGACCCTAGCGGAACTGGGGAATCTGGTCTATCTGGGCTGGTTGACGGTGGCGATGTCCATGGTGGCGATCGCCCTAGCGGGTCTGGGCGGCATTCTGTTCTCGTTGCCTGCGGCCCAAAACGTAGTGTTGCCGGGCGGACTACTGCGCCCCCTCGGTCAGCAGAACAACATTCCCTGGGTTGGGGGCCTAATGCTGGGCAGCAGTCGGCTGGTGCTGCTGGTCAGTCGCGCCATCCCGGCGCCGATCTGGGCGCTGGTGCTGCTATTTGTGCTGTTTCCCGGTGTGCTGCCGGGGGCGCTAGCGCTGGCGCTCCACAATTTCGGTATCTTGGGTCGCCTGATGGCCGAGGTCAATGAAAATTTGGACGATCGCCCGGTGCGCGCCCTCAGCGCCCTGGGGGCCAGCCCTGGCCAGGTAGTAGCCTACGGCATCTGGCCCCAAAACCTGGGCCGGTTCCTCGCCTACATTCTCTACCGCTGGGAGGTGTGCCTACGGGAAACTGTGATTGTGGGCCTGGTGGGGGCCTGTCTCTTATACCCATCTCCGCGCCCACAGACC
>NZ_JADEWX010000196.1 GCF_015207395.1 Nodosilinea sp. LEGE 07088 | reverse complement strand
GTGTATAAGAGACAGGTATGTAGTCGAGATTCAGAGAAGGGGTGCTACAGCAATTTTAGTGGCTATGCTCTGCCGGGTTGGTTAATCTCGGGTTGAAAAAGCTGGGGTAAGTACCGCGATCGCCCCTCCCTGGCTAAAATTGGCGTACCCCGCCCCGTTTGCCCCAGCGCATGTCTCTGTCTCCCGACCAGCGCCTCCAGCTAATTCAGAACTGTAGCGTGGGTTAGGCCGCAGGCAAATCAGGCTGGATTCGATAGCTTGAGAACTGGCCATAACCCACGGAAGAGAATTTCGCTACGTCGGCAGCGAGGCTGGAGTCACCATTGGTAACCTGATCCACAGGTAGGTGCATTCCCGGCCTAACAACCTGGGCTAAGACCCACACATTCTGCTTTGGGGCCGCAATGCACCGCTTACGATATCTACTACCGAATCCTGGTTACATACCCCCAATTGCTAGGGGCATAGCATGCTATGCCCCTACGAGGTTCATAATCGTGAATCGGGGTTTTCCAAATCAGATTGCGTATAAATCTCATCCGCCTCGAAAGGGTACCCGCCGGGCGGGGTAGATCAAGACAGCAACCGCGAGTGACACAATCATTAAGGATAGAACGGCCCATTGCCAGGTTTGACCCACCCCTGCCCCTCCCAGGAGGAGAAATTTAGCGGGACGGCAGATTTCTGACCCAGAGAATCGATTTTACCGGGCGCTGCATCAGTTCTCCGGTGCTAGTCCGGCGACCGTAGTGGGTGGTGCCCTGGTAGAGCAGCGTCGAGGAGCTGCCGCCATCCAGGTTGAGGGCCTTGACCACGCCGCGATCGCCCATAATCTCTGCCATCTCGGCCAGCGTCAGCCCTGCGGGCGACACCCCCGGCACCTGGGCCGCCATCACCAGCACCACGCCGCCGTCAGCGGTCAACCCCACCGCCGATCGCGCATTGGGCGACTGGCTGCCCAGGGCATCGCGGTTGGTGGTGCGATCGACAAAGCCTTCCACCTCCGACGTATCCTGCGGCAGCAGCTGTGGCCCAGCCCCCACCGCATCCACCAGGGTGCAACCCATGGGCACCGGGTCGCTATGGAAGGTGATGTCGTAGCGGGGCGCGCCGTCGCAGGCGTAGCGGCGAAATTCTGAACGGTTGAGAATTTGATCCATATAGCTGGCCAGGTCGGGATTGCCCACCAGTCGCTGGTTCTCGTTGGGGTCGGCCACCAGCGTGCCATCCTGCACCACATAGGAGGTGGTGAGGCCGTTGTTGGGGTCAAAAAAACCGGCATTGATGGCGGCTATGCAGCCGTCGGGCTCACAGACCTGGGCTGCGATCGCATCCACCCGCGCCAGTTCATCCACCACCGCCACCCGCACCGGATAGCTCACCGGGTCGGGAATAGTCACCACATGCACCGTCGCCGCAGGCAACCTGACGACCTCATAGCTCGGAGGAACCGCAGGAGCCTCAGCGACAACCTCCCCACCGTCCCCATCTCCCTGCTCGGGAACCGGCCCACAACCCCACAGCCCCAGCACCATCACCAGGCCAATCACATGCTGATATCGAAGCCAAAAACTCATAGGGCCAACAACGGGTTGCGCTCAGCAGTATAGCGGCTTCAAGGTTACTACTCCGTACCAAACGTTATGCAACCTGTTTCGCTCCCCTGCTCTTCCGCTCCCCTGCCTCCCTACTTGGGTCCCGCTAGATTCTGCTTTAAGACATTCAGCCCGGCGATGGGCATACTGGAACCAGTTTTGGTTGCAGATTATGGCGGTTCCAGCGGTGACAACCGATTCGGCTCAGCCGCAGGTGCATCCTTCGGTGACGGTGATCGTGCCCATCTACAATGGCGAGGCCGATCTGCCCGATCTGGTGGAGCGGCTGCTGGAGCAGCAGTATCCCGCCGATCGTGTCGAGTACCTGCTGGTAGATAACGGCAGCCGCGATCGCACCCCCCGCCTGCTCCAGGCCGCCACCCAAACCGCCGTGGCCCAGGGCATCCAGCTCCGCGCCCTCACCTACAGCACTATCCAAAGCTCCTACGCCGCCCGCAATGCGGGGATTGTCGTCGCCACCGGAGACATTCTTGCCTTTACCGACGCCGACTGCCACCCAGAACCGGGCTGGCTCGCCGCTCTGGTGCAGCCCTTCACCGACGATGCCATCGGGCTGGTGGCTGGAGAAATCAAGGCTTTGCCCAGCCGTAACTGGCTAGAGCGCTACGCCGACCGCCAGGGCACCCTTTCCCAAAGCAACACCCTTAACCATTCTTTTTTGCCCTACGGTCAAACCGCCAACCTGGCGGTGCGGGCCGAGATACTGGGTACAGTTGGGTGCTTTCGTCCCCACCTGACCACGGGCGGAGACGCCGATCTGTGCTGGCGCATCCAGAAAGAGACCGATTGGCGGCTTGTCCATGCCCCCAATGCCGTGGTCTACCACCGCCATCGCAACAGCCTGGAGGGTCTCCATAGTCAGTGGTATCGCTACGGCTGCTCTAACCGCTACCTGCACGATTTGCACGGGGTTGAGCTAACGCGTTCCCTGACGCTTAAAGAAACCCGCTATCGCCTGCTGCGCTGGGGATTGAAGGAGCTGCCCCAGGCGACTGCCAAGCTGCTAACGGGAAGGGGAACCGCGCTCGAACTGGCCATCACCCCGCTGGACCTGTGGTGCGCCCGCGCCCGTAGCCAGGGGCAGGCCCAGGCCCAGCTGCCCGACGATGCCCGCACCATTGCCCACCTGGGGGAACCCGCCTGATGCGAATTTTGATGATCTCCGCCACATTCCCCTATCCGCCTACCCTGGGCGGCACTCAGGTTCGCACCTTTTACCTGCTCAAGCACCTGAGTCAGCGCCACGAGGTGACGCTGGTGACGCAGCGATCGCCCGAGGTCAGCGACGACGATGTTGCCACCCTCGCCACCTACGTCGATAAGCTGGTCTGTTTTCCCCGGCCCACCGCCGCCGATCTTCAGCCCGGATTGCTAGGCAAAGTCAACCGTTTCAGCCACTTTGTCGCCACGGGCACGCCTCCCAGCACCACCTACCTGCACACCCCTGCCATGCAGCAGTGGATCGACGCCTGGGTAGCGGGCGGCCACTGCGATGCCATCACCTGCGAACACAGTGTCAACGAGGTGTTTGTGCGGCCCCACTACCGGCAGCGGGTGCAGAAAGTAGTGGTGGATATCCACAGTTCGCTGTATGGAACCTTGATTAATCAGCTACAGACGGGGACGGCGGAGAAGCCCTGGCGCGATCGCCTCAATTTGCCCCTGCTGCGCCGCTACGAACAGCGCTATACCCAAAAATTCTCTGACCTGGTGATCACCACCGAGACCGATCGCCAGTTCTTTGAGCCCATCGCGGGCGATCGCCCCCTCCACCTGGTGCCCAACGGGGTTGACCTGGTGCAGTTCCCCTACCGCAGCGCCGACCCCGGCGGCCACAGCCTGATCTTCGTCGGCGCGATGGACTACATCGCCAATGTGGATACGGCCAAATTCCTGGCCCAGGACATTCTGCCGCCCCTGCGTCAGCGCTACCCCGACGCCACGCTGTATCTGGTCGGCAACAAACCCACGGCAGCGGTGCAGGCATTGGGGAATTTACCCGGCGTGATTGTCACCGGGCGAGTGTCCTCAATGGTGAAATATCTGCACCGGGCCACGGTGTGCGTGGTGCCCATGCGGATTGGCTTTGGCATCAAGAACAAAACCCTGGAGGCGATGGCGGCAGGGGTGCCGGTGGTCGCCAGCGATCGCGGTCTGGAAGGTCTCGCCGTAGACCAGCCCCAGCGGGCGCTGCGGGCCAATAGCGTGGATCAGTACGTGGGTGCGATCGGCCAGCTCTTTGACCAGCCCGACCTGCGGGCCACCCTTTCGGCACGCGGACGCGAACTGATCGAAGGCACCTTCACCTGGGAGCAGGCCGGTCAAGCCTACGAAGCAGTGCTGAATGCCTAAGCCCTCAGCTAAGGTGGAATAATTAGAAGTACGACATTAGAGGCCATTTTTATGACAGTCCGACAGCGGCGCTACAGCAAAGAAGAGCTGGCTAAACGTGGGCAAGCACTTTACGAGACTGGAATCCGGCAGCAGGTCGAGGCAGGCAATGACGGCAAAATCGTTGCGATTGATATTGAAACTGGGGCCTTTGAAGTAGACGATAGCGTTTTACCTGCCACCCAACGATTGTTTGAGCGATATCCGGAGGCACAGCCCTGGGTTATTCGCATTGGGCACCGAGCTGTCTATCATTTTGGTGCCCGGAGCTTGGCGAACTCTCAATGATTCAAGGGGTGGTAAATCTGCGCCGGGAAGCCACAATCCCTTTGGTAGTCGGTAACGCAAATGGGCCAAGGCAAGTCATTGATGCTGTGATCGACACCGGTTTCAATGGTTCGCTTACCCTGCCCGCCGCCCTGGTGACTACTCTAAGCCTGCCCTGGAATGCCTCCGATATAGTAACTCTGGGTGATGGTAGCGAGACGGTGTTTGACCTGTACGCCGCGACCATCATCTGGGATGGGCAATATCGCGAAATTGACATTGCTGAATCTGAAACCGAGCCCCTAATTGGCATGGCCCTGCTTTATGGGTATCGATTGCAGATAGATGCCATGGAGAACGGCATCGTGAGAATTGAAGCTCTCTAAGCTTAGCTAGAAGGTCGCTGGCTGAGCGAGGGCGTTCACAAGAAATGGGCAACGGGAAACGCTATCAATAGGATGGTAACTGGTGACCTTGGCTCAGCTCATTACCGAATCTCCATTCTTTCAACTTTTTAACTCAATTATGGTGTCCCAAAAACTAGACCAGCTCAAAGCCCTATTCGCCGCGATGGATCGGGCGCTGATTGCCTACTCGGGCGGCATCGACAGCACTCTGGTGGCCAAGGTCGCCTACGATGTACTGGGCGATCGCGCCCTGGCTGTCACCGCCAACTCCCCCTCCTTGATGCCTGCGGATCTCGAAGAGGCCCAGGTGCAGGCGGCGGCGATCGGCATCGCCCACGAAATCGTTGCCACCCACGAACTCGACAACCCCAACTACGCCGCCAACCCCGTCAACCGCTGCTATTTCTGCAAGAGCGAGCTGCACGACACCCTCAAACCCCTGGCCTTGGGGCGGGGTTACCCCTACGTCGTCGATGGCGTCAATGCCGACGACCTGGGCGACTATCGCCCCGGCATTCAGGCCGCCCAGGAGCGAGGCGCCCGATCGCCCCTGGCCGAGGTGGGCATCACCAAGCTGGAGGTGCGGGAGATCTCGCGTCTGCTGGGCCTGCCCTGGTGGGATAAACCGGCCCAGCCCTGCCTCAGCTCGCGCTTTCCCTACGGTGAGGCGATTACCCTAGAGAAACTGCGGCGGGTGGGCCAGGCCGAGCTCTATCTGCGGCATTTGGGCCTGCGGCAGCTGAGGGTGCGATCGCAGGCCGACACCGCCCGCATCGAAATTCCGGCTGAACAGCTGAAGGAATTTGTGACTACCACCGATCTTGAAGCCCTGGTAAAGGCTTTTCAAGACTATGGGTTCACCTACGTCACGCTTGATCTTGAGGGCTTTCGCAGCGGTAAGCTAAACCAGGAGCTACCCGCTACCGTTGTCAGCCCATTAGAACGCCCCAGCCATGACCTATCTGCTTGCCGGTGACATTGGTGGCACCAAAACTATTTTGCGCCTGGTTCAGGCCAGCCAGCCTAATGCGTTGGGGCAGGCCGCCCTCAAAACCCAATTTGAGCGCACCTATTCCAGCCAGGCTTATCCTGACCTGGTGCCCATGGTCAAAGAATTTTTGCACCAAGGAAGCGAGGCAGCTGGGCAGATCCAGCCTCCAGTGCGGGCCTGCTTCGCCATTGCCGGGCCGGTAGTCGAAAACACCTCCAGTCTGACCAATTTGGCCTGGTCGCTGGAGGGCGATCGCCTCAAAGACGAGCTCGGCCTCGACCGGGTCGAGCTGATCAACGACTTTGAAGCGATCGGCTACGGCGTGTTTGGCCTCACCCCCAGCGATATCCATACCCTTCAGGCCGGGGATGCCGACGGCAATGCCCCGGTGGCAATCATCGGCGCGGGTACTGGGCTGGGCCAGGGGTTTGCCCTCTGCCCGGGGGGCCAACCCCTGGTGTTTCCCTCCGAGGGGGGGCATGCTGACTTTGCCCCTCGCTCAGAGCTAGAGTTTCAGCTGATGCGCTACCTACTCGACAAGCACCAGATTTCTCGGGTGTCGGTGGAGCGGGTGGTGTCGGGTCAGGGCATTGTGGCGATCTACCAGTTTTTGCGCGATCGCGAGTTTGCCAGCGAGACCCCGGCTGTGGCCGAAGCCATCACCACCTGGGAACGCCAGACCGGCCTCAAGACTAAAACCGTTGACCCGGCAGCTGTGATCGCGCAGGCCGCTGCCGCAGGCCGCGATCGCCTCTGCCAAAAAGCGATGGAAATTTTTGTCTCGGCCTATGGGGCCGAGGCCGGCAACCTGGCCCTGAAGCTGCTGCCCTACGGCGGGCTCTATGTGGCGGGGGGCATTGCCGCCAAAAACCTGCCTCTACTCACGGCTGGGGCGTTTAGCGACGCCTTTACCCACAAAGGTCGGGTCAGCCCCCTGCTCGACCGGGTGCCGGTGCACATTGTGCTCAACCCCCAGGTGGGGTTGATTGGGGCAGCTCTCAAAGCGGCCAATTCTTAGTGCGTCTGATGCCCCGATGGAACCCACTACTATGCCTGCCAAACCCGAGGTTGCGATCGCCATTCTCTACCAGGGCGACCAGTTTTTGCTCCAGCTCAGGGATGACATTCCCACCATTGCCTGGCCCGGCCATTGGGGGTTCTTTGGGGGCCACCTCGACCCAGGCGAGTCGCCCGACCAGGCGGTGCGGCGAGAACTCGTCGAAGAAATTGGCTACACCGCCCCCCAGCTCGACCTGTTTCTGCGGGCCGAGGCTGAAACGGTGGTGCGCCATATCTACCACGGGCCGCTGGTGGTGCCCGTCGAGAGCCTCATCCTGACCGAAGGGCTCGACTTGGGCCTGTGGAGCGTTACCGACATTCGCCGGGGTCAGCGCTATTCGCCCCGCGCTGGAGAAGAACGCCCCATTGGCCAGCCTCACCAAGAATTTTTGCTCTCTTTTCTAGAGCACCGTAGGATAGAACAGGTTACGTGACTATTGCTGTGTTCCTGAATTGTGCCTGTTCTTGCCGCCATGGCCGAATCGTCTGAACAGCTGGAGCTTTTTCCGCCCGCCCCACTAGAGCTACCCGACTATCGCATTCGGGAGAGCGTCCGTGCCCGCCACGTGTCGATCAAGGTGCACCTCAACGGTGAAATTGAGGTCGTCGTGCCCCGGGGCTTTGACCACAACCAGGTGCCCGACCTGCTGCAGCGGCGGCGCGACTGGCTGTGGCGATCGCAGCTGCGGCTGGCCCACCAGACCGCCACCCTCACCGACGACCACTTTGAGCAAAAGCCCAGCCAGATTGAGGTGCGATCGCGTCATCAAACCTGGCAGGTCGACTATCAGCCCGCCAGCACCCGCACCCTGGCGATGACCCAAAGCGGCCCCCAAACCCTGCTGCTGCGCGGCCCCATCGACAACCACACCGCCTGCGCCGATCTGCTGCGTCAGTGGCTCAGTCGCAAGGCCCGGGCCGAGTTTGCCCCCTGGCTGCGCGAGCTCAGCTTTGTGCTCAACCTGCCCTTCAGCCGTATTTCCATCCGCGGCCAAAAGACCCGCTGGGCCAGCTGCTCTAGCAACCAAAACATCAGCCTCAACTACAAGCTGCTGTTTTTGCCCCCCGAGCTGGTGCACTATGTCTTCGTTCACGAGCTGTGCCATACCGTGCACATGAACCACTCCACCGCCTTCTGGCACCTGGTCGAAGAGAAACAGGCCAACCACCAGCAATACCGCGACCAAATCCGCGATGGCTGGCAGTACGTGCCTCGCTGGGTCGAAACCCAGGCATGACCCGCCACCCCCTGCAAACCCCCCACAGTGGCTACCACTGGGATGGCCAGACCCGTCGTTTCTTTGAGGGTTGGTACTTTCGCCTCACCCTGCCCGAGGCGGGTCAGACCATTGCCTTCATGTACTCCATCGAAGACCCGATCGGAGGCCAGCCCCACAGCGGTGGCACCGCCCAGATTCTCGGCCCTAATGACCAATACTTTTGTCGCACCTTTCCCGATGTGCAGCAGTTTTGGGCCTGGCCCCAGGGGCTGGGGCTGGGGCACTGGCGGGGGCCAACCGACCAGCAGCCCCATTACCTGCCAGCTATAGACTTTAAGGAGCAGGGGGTCGAAGGCTACCAGGTCACCGCCACCGAGCACCAGGGCCACCTGCACGATCCGGTGGGGGGCACCGTCACCTGGCATTACCACATCACCCCGGTCTACGGCTGGGGCAGCCCCGGGCAACCCCAGCAATCGACCGCCGGGTTGCTCTCTAGTCTGCAAATTTTTGAGCCCGGCTGGCAGATTCTCCTGGCCCACGGCCATGCGACGGGGTGGATCGATTGGCAGGGAGAGCACTATGAGTTTGCCGACGCCCCCGCCTATAGCGAAAAAAACTGGGGGCGATCGTTTCCGCAGAAGTGGTTTTGGCTCAACGGCAATGCCTTTGATCATGAACCCGATCTGGCCCTAACCGCTGGCGGCGGTCGCCGTCAGGTGCTCACCTGGATGGAGTCGGTGGCGATGGTGGGCCTGCACTATCGGGGCCAGTTCTACGAGTTTGCCCCCTGGAATGCCCAGGTCAGCTGGCGGGTTGAGCCCTGGGGAGCCTGGCAGATGCGCGGCGAAAAGTCGGGCTACGTGGTGGAGCTGGTGGGCACCACCGAGCACCCCGGCACCCTGGTGCGGGTGCCGACCCAGGCGGGTATGGCTTTTTGCTGTCGCGACACCACCCACGGCCAGCTTACCCTCAAGCTCTGGCAGCGACGGGGCAGTCGTCTGGAGCTGGTGGTGGCGGCCAGCACCGCCCAGGCGGGGCTAGAGGTCGGCGGTGGCCCCTGGGAGCAACCCTGGGTACAGGGGGATTGAGTCGGTAGGATGGGTAAAGGGCCTTGCCCGTGCCCATCACCGGAGAATGTGTCGATGGTGGGGAATTTGTCGATGGATGGAGTTGATGGGCACTGCGATCGCAACGCCTGCCTGATTCACGCCTACCTGCATCGGGTCGAGGGCGACAACAGCAACGCCCTCTACTGGTATCGGCAGGCCGGAGTCACTATGCCCGCCAATACGCTGGAGGAAAAATTGGAGCGGTTGTTTGATGCGATCGCTGGACAGGCGTAACCCCGTAGTTACGAACCTATTACCCAGTTGGGGGCGAAACACCAGGGCGTAATTCATTGCTGGCCCTTGATGGATGCTTTAACCTCGTCCCAGGTCATGACATTGTCTGGATTGGCTTCGGTATCGTCGATTCGTCGATCTAGCTCTTGTTTTTGGGCATCGGTAAGATCGGGGTAGGTCTGTTCAGCAGCGATGCTATCCCAAATGGCCTGGACGATATGGATTCTCTCTTCAATAGGAAGAGAGGTGATTTCCTGGAGGGTAGCAGTGACATCCATGGTGGCAAGCCGGGCGGGGCGGCAGACAAAAATGCTCTCTCAACTATAGCGAAACACCCAATTCGCCTACCGCCAAATATACCCTCCCCATCTCCCCCACCTTCCTCATCTTCCCCTGTCTCGTATAC
>NZ_JADEWX010000381.1 GCF_015207395.1 Nodosilinea sp. LEGE 07088 | reverse complement strand
GGCTAGGGAGCAGCGATTATCTTAAATGTCAATGAAAGCCAGCTCAAAAGAGAGTGCCCCCTGGCTGGACCGCTCGATTAGGCAGGGGCATAACGGGCCGTCACGGATTCATCCTGCCAGGACGTCCGATGCTTCAGCATGGCGTTGAGGCAGGTCAGTAGTTTTCTAGCACAGGCAATCAAGGCCACTTTTTTCGCCTTACCGCGGCTCAAGAGGTGCTCATAGTAGGTGCGTATCGGCGGGTTATGGCGCACCGCAACGAGAACCGCCATGTAAAGCGCAGAGCGGACAGTGGCCCGGCCGCCCCAGGTGGTTCGCTGACCCCGGTAGCGACCACTATCGCGGTTAAAGGGGGCTAATCCAGCCAGGGCGGCAATTTGTTTGCCGGTGAGGTGGCCGAGCTCAGGTAGCTCAGCGAGCAGGAGCGTTGAAATGACCGGACCAATGCCCTTGACGGAGGTTAATAGGGCTTTGTCGTCACGCCATTGAGACTGCTGCTGGCTCAGCTGCTCAATCGTTTCATCGAGTTGCTTGATGCGGTGCTCGAGCCACTCGATGTGGGCCTCAACGTCCTCTTGCAAAGGGACGCTGCCCAGGCCAGTCAGTTGTTGTTTCCGATTCTTTTCACCACTGAGGAGCTCGACGAGTTGTTGCCGACGCCTCACCCAGTCTTTGAGCTGCTGCGCCAACTCCGTTGCGAACACGGTGACGGGTGGCTGCATCAACTGGCCAAATCGGGCGAGGATGGCCGCATCAATCGCGTCGGTCTTGGCTAAGGTGCCGGTGGCTTTGGCAAAGTCCCGCACTTGCCTGGGGTTGACCACGCTCACAGGCCAACCCTGAGCGGCGAGCTGGGTGGCGACTGGGGTTTCATAGCCACCGCTGGCCTCACAGACAAAGGCCTTGTCATGGACCTCGCTGAGGGCTGCGATGAGGGTCGCGATCCCGTCACTCTGGTTGCCATAGCGGATATGGCGGTGTTGGCTCTGGTCATAGACATCGAGAAAGTCTTTACTCACATCTATGCCGAACCAGGTCCGGTTAGAGAGTTGATCAGACATGGTGAACACCCAACATTGAAAGAACACAATTTGAGGTGAAAAAGCTCCATCCACTGCACTCATCCTTGCGCGATACGGTCTCCACTGTGGGAACCAGGCGATTTTTCGAGTTCTCAGAGGATGAATCGTAGGGCCGACCCTCGCTGCTCCACGGACTATGACGATCACGTGCCTAGGGGATACGGTCTAGCACTACTTCTCTCTCAACATACAAGGGGAGC
>NZ_JADEWX010000195.1 GCF_015207395.1 Nodosilinea sp. LEGE 07088 | reverse complement strand
GAGCCCTGTTTTGCCTCTAAAAGAGCTGAAGCCCGGTATTATGACCGCATCTGGTTCTCTAGGATCCAATCCCTGTGCTGTCAATTACCACCCTGGGAGGCTGCCTAAAGATGTGTCAGGCAGTCAGGCCGCGATGACCTGGCTAACTGACTGAGCTGTTGGTTTGGGTGTAATAAACTAGGCCATTACACCCAAACCAGAGTCGGATAAACCCCATTATCCCTGAACATAGGTAGAGGAACTGCTTACGAATCGGGCGGTCATATTTTTGAAAGCCTTGCAAATAGACAGTTTTAACACCTAGACAAATTTATAAATCAGTTTTTATCTCAATCTTTATCTCAATATCGCGTCAAAACCCTAGCTTTTAGGCGTGTTTGGGCATTGTTGGACATCTTTGGAGAGGTGGACGGTTCGTCCACAAGTCGAGCTATCGATCGCATGTATGCTGCCCTATTTTGGTGATCTGAGGATTGGGCGATACCCCCAATGCCGTCTTCGATCATCACAACCGCCAGCAGCGATCACTACAGTGTCTCGCGGTAGCTTCAGCAGTGAATCAGCCCTGCCTGTAGGCGTTTTGGTGAGGCCTCTGAAATGCCAGCATTGTTTCCGCTGTGCCAGGCTACAATTTCCTCAGGGATGCTTCAGTCGAGACGGTTATCAGTACAGCGAGTAGGACGTCCATCATGCCTAGAAGGCCTTCTGCGTTATCCTCTGGCGGCTCTTCCAAAAATAAACCCAGAGTGCGCTTTATCTTTGAGCCCGATCGCACCTCCCCCAACGGCATCACCTACTTCTGGCTGATCCACGACACCTACAACGGCAAAGAGAAAGCGGCCACCGCCACCCGTGCCTTCTGGCTGCCCTTCGCTTACCGACACTCCGGCAACTACTCTGAGGCCGAGTTGCGTGATCTTACGCAGCAGCAAATTTTGGGCTTATCTGAGGATGAGAAGAACGCGGCCCTACCCCAATTGCTCCAGTACGCCCAGAAGACCGTGGATAGTCTTCAGCAGCAGCGGTATCTGGAGTATGCTTGCTCGGTGACGGGAAAAATCCAGAGCTACCCCGATCTCTACCGGGACTATGTGAGCAGCGATCTGGCTGTCATTCAGCTTGACCAAAAGGTGACGGCGGCGGCGTTGGGGGCCGGAGAATCGGGGGAGGCCGTGGCGGACCTGCTGCACCAAGGGCCGTATGCCCGTTTTCAGCAAGATTTGCAGGGGGTGGCCCCGCCCACGATTGAGCAGTATGCCCGAGGAACGGTAGCTCAGGTGCAGGCGATTCAGGCGATTCAGGTGGGGCAATCGCAGCGGATGCCACTTCGCAGCAGGAATTTGGAGCGCTAGAGCTGGGACGCCAGTGGCGTTTTATTTGTCGATTTTAACTGTGCGTCTTGAATCCGGATCTGCGCCATCAGCCAGTTCTCTTGTCAGCAAAGGTCATCGAGCTAAGCATAAGTGGGAACACTGATGTCGGGTCACCATTGGCTTTTGACCCTTTTGGGGTTCGGGTATGGTTTGGCGCAGCCTGTAAAGGGCTGCGCTGAAACGGGTCTATGTTCCGGAAGCTTGACCAACGGCTCAGGAAATAGGAAGAAGCATAGGGCAACGTATGACCACAGCGGAATCAATTCGGGGCATTCCAGAGCAGGGGCAGCTGGTGGAGGTACGGGGTCAGCGTTTTGCGGTGACGGATATTCGCGTCTCCCTATCGCCGATGAGCCCAGTTTTGGGAAACCAAGAGAGTATTCAGCACCTGGTTAGCCTGTCGTCGGTGGAAGACGATGCTCTGGGGGAAGAGCTACAGGTGGTCTGGGAACTAGAACCCGGAGCCTCGATTTTTGAGGCAAGGGAGCTACCCTACCCGGATGGATTTGACTCACCCGATCGCCTGGAAGCCTTTCTCGATGCTGTGCGCTGGGGAGCCGCCTCCAGTGCCGATATGCGCAATGTGCAGTCGCCCTTTCGCAGCGGCATTGATATTGAAGACTACCAACTTGACCCGGTGGTGCGGGCGATTCAGATGCCACGGGTGAACCTGCTGATTGCCGATGATGTTGGCCTCGGCAAAACCATCGAAACTGGGCTAGTGGCCCAGGAGCTGATTCTGCGGCAGCGGGTGCGGCGCATTGTGGTGGTTTGCCCCTCCTCGTTGCAGGTGCAGTGGCGAGACCAGATGCGAGACAAGTTTGGTCTCGATTTTCGCATTGTCAATAGCGATTTGCTGCGCCACCTGCGGCGCAGTCGGGGTCTGCATGTGAATCCGTGGACTCATTACCCCCGGCTAATTACTTCGATTGACTTTCTGAAGCGCGATCGCCCCCTGCGGTTGATGCGAGAGGTGCTCCCTGCCGAGGGAGAGGCGATCTACCCCCGCCGGTTTGACTTGCTGATTGTGGATGAGGCCCACAACATTGCGCCCTCAGGGGGCGGCAACTATGCGGTGGATTCTCAACGGACGGCGGCGATTCGGTTGCTGACCCCTCACTTTGAGCACAAGTTGTTTTTGACGGCAACCCCCCACAATGGCTACTCCGAGAGCTTTACGGCCCTGCTAGAGCTGCTCGATTCGCAGCGATTTGCCCGAGGGGTCGAGCCCGATCGCAACCAGCTTCAGGTGGTGATGATCCGGCGACTCAAGCAGGAGCTACCGCCCAAGTGGGACGGTACCCCTCGCTTTCCGGTGCGCCAGCTAGAGGCGCTGACGGTGGACTATACCGATGAGGAGCAGGCGGCCAATGCTGACTTGAAGCGCTATACCGAGCTGCGGTGCAGTGGGGCCAGGGATGACAAGGTAGAGCTAACCGCCACCGAATTTGTGCTGAAGCTGCTCAAAAAACGGCTCTTCTCGTCGCCTCAGGCGTTTCTGACCACCCTGCAACAGCATGAGAAGACGCTGCGGGAGGGAAAATCGCGGTCGCGCCGTCAGCTCTCCAAACCCTCGATCTCGATCCTGCGTCGCCAGCTCGACCAAATCGAAGAAGACTTTGCCGACGACGACAGCTATGAAGACTCTACCCACGATGTCGTGGACTCTAGCTCGCGGCTCTTCCGTCCCCTCAGTACGGAGGAGCAAACCCTGCTGACCAGCATGCAGCAGTGGGCGGAGAAAGCAGCTAGACGCCCCGATGCCAAGGCCCAAACCCTGCTGGACTGGATTGATGCCCATATTCGCCCCCAGGGGCAGTGGTCTGATCAGCGGGTGATCATCTTTACAGAGTACCGTGCTACCCAAAAATGGCTGTATGACCTGCTGGGCAATCGGGGGCTAGCTCAAGACGATCGCCTGATGATGCTCTATGGGGGAATGAATTCGGACGATCGCGAGCGGGTGAAGGCGGCTTTCCAGGCGGGGCCAGCGGTTTCCAACGTGCGAATTTTGCTGGCGACCGATGCGGCGTCGGAAGGTCTGGATTTACAAAACCACTGTTCTAACCTGATCCACTACGAGATTCCTTGGAATCCGAATCGGATGGAGCAGCGCAATGGCCGCATCGATCGCCACGGGCAAAAAGCCGCTGCAGTGATGATTTACCACTTTGTCGGCAAAAGCTATGCCCAGCAAAATGCGCTGGGTGCCCGGCCTGGCGACCTGGATGGCGACCTGGAATTTCTGCTGCGGGCAGCGTTGAAGGTTAACACCATTCGCGAAGACCTAGGCAAGGTGGGGCCGGTGATTGCCGCCCAGATAGAAGAGGCCATGCTGGGCCGACGCACTACCCTCGATACCACCCTGGCGGAGCAGGAGAGTGAGCCCATTCGCCGACTGCTCAAGTTTGAGCGCAAGGTGAGAGACCAAATTGATAAGCTCAGGGAGCAACTGCAAGAGACCCGCACAAACCTGCGGCTGATGCCCGAGAATATCGCGTCGGTGGTGCGAGTTGGGCTAGAGGTAGCCCAGCAACCGCCCCTACAGCTGGTGAAAGATCGGCCTGGGGTTTACACCCTGCCGCCGATGCGAGGAAGCTGGGCGGCCTGTGGTCAGGGATTGGCCCATCCCCACACGGGGGAGGTTCGACCTCTGGTATTTGATCCGGACCTGTCGCGGGGTAAGGATGATGTGGTGCTGGTTCACCTCAACCATCGGCTGGTGCAGATGTGTTTGCGGCTGCTGCGAGCCGAGGTGTGGGCCAGCGGGGTCAATAAGTCGCTCTATCGGGTGACGGCGCGAGTGGTCGAAAGCTCGGCGCTGGATGTTCCGGCGGTGGTGGCCTATGGGCGGCTGGTAGTGCTGGGGGGCGATCAGCAACGGCTACACGAGGAGGTGATTACCGCTGGAGGTGTGTTGCGGGAGGGGCGGTTTAGCCGATTTAAGAGTCTGCTGGCGATGCGGCAGGCATTGGATGCTACCCTGCCTGACCCGGTGCCCGAAACCATCCAACAGCAGCTAGTTACCATTTGGGATAACTATGCCGATGCGCTGCTGCAAAGTCTGGAGGTACGCCAGGCGGAGCGCACGGCTTCGTTAGAAAAGGCGCTTCAGGAGCGCTGCGAGAAGGAGGTGGCGGATATCACCGCCATTATGACTGAGCTGCGGCAGAGCATTCTGCATGAGCTGACGGAGGCAGAACAGCCCCAGCAGCTCAGCATTTTTAGCGATACGGAGCGTGATCAGTTCGACCGCAACCGCAGTAGCCTGCAAGCGAGGCTAGACCAAATTCCTGAGGAAATTGAACAGGAGACGGCGCTGATTCGCGCCCGGTTTGCCAATCCTACGGCGCGGCTATTTCCGCTAGCGATCACCTTTTTGGTGCCCAAGAAGCTTGTTAGTTGACATAAAGATGTTGAGACTGAAATGCTGGGTCACGGGAGATAGATATTCATCCTTGTAGGATAGGCATCCAGCCTGTCTGCCCTGAAGCAGTTGGTCTTGGGCGTTGCTGAATACCGGTATGAATCCAGATTGCAACGTCTCTCGTAGGGGCAAACGGCCGTTTGCCCCTACCAACAGTCATGCTTCAGTTCAGCAACGCCCAGTTGGTCTTGCTCAAAGCGCTTCATCGTCAGGAAAAACCACATCCTCATAAATTTGAGAGAGAGGGATTTCGAGATTCACGCTCGCCAAGTTGAGGGAAATGTCAGGAATTGCCAGCGCGGACAGGTCAGCCAGCGGGTTAACCAGCTCCCAGTTATCTCGCTCATTGCGCCGATAGCACTCTACCAAGACTCGGTCGGGGTCGATGAGCACATATTCTTTGAGGGTCTCAATGCGGCGGTAGTGGCGAAATTTACGACCGCGATCGCGGGCTTCTGTAGACTCCGACAATACCTCGATTACCAGCGAAGGATAGCGGATATAGGAGCGAGCGCTGGCGTCTCGTGGGTCGCAGGTGACGCTGACATCAGGATAGTAAAACGGCCCCGATTCAGAAACAGCGACTTTGGCATCGCTACTGAGAACCTTGCAGCCTTTACCCCGCAGGTGGGGGCGCAGGATGGCCACTAGGTTGACCGCAATCTGGTTATGGGGAATGGTGCCACCGGTCATGGCCACAATATGGCCATCCATATACTCATACCGAAAGGGCTGCTGAGCTTCCCAATCCAGGTATTCCGCAGGGGTGAAGGTGGGCTGAGGCTGGGCAACCATAATTTTCCCGCGCTAGAGCTGATCCATTTCTAGGGTATCGCTAGATTTTATCGGCTAGGTGATCTAGACAGCCGGGACGGCTATCCTACGGGGCGGGTTTGACCTATGGCCTGGCGCTGGGAGTAGATTTCTTCTATCAGCAGGTCGCGCAGTTCGTTGGCGATGTCGTTGGGAGGGTAACCCGCCAGGGCTCGACCAATGAGGCGTTCTGCTTCCCGCAGTTCGTGACACTCCAGAGCGAGGACGGCGGCGCTGCGATGCAGCACAGAGCGAGTCGGCTCCAGGTCGAATTGGTCGGCCACCAAATCTGCCGCTGACCGTTCTTTGTCAAACGCTGCCCTGGATATGGCCAACACCGCTTCGGCATCCCCCCGCTGACGGGCCAGGATCGCCTGATCCACCAACTCCATGGCTTCTCGATGAAGAGACTCTAAGTTTTTCATTCGATGATGGTCAAACAGTTGTAGTAGGGCATGATCAGGGCAGCGCTACCACAGGCCTTATGTTCTGTCGCCGTGCTTTGATCTGCAAGGATATCTCAAGTGATGAGAAAGCCGAACACACCTGCCCTAGCCACCCAGGTCAACATTCCAAAAGCTCCCCACTGATGGAGCATCCGTAAATCATTCTGGTTGTCATGGCTAAAATTGGTTCTATCGCTAGTCTGGAGGCTTTCGGGCGCATTCGCCTGTCGAAGAACTTTTTTATGCGAGATTTTCTCTACAGCGAAATCTCTAACTTCTACAACATCCCCAATGTGCCCCACAATCCGGAACTGGCGGTTCAGGCTGGTCAGCGACTCTGCGAGGAGT
This sequence comes from Nodosilinea sp. LEGE 07088, assembly GCF_015207395.1. GTDB lineage: Bacteria > Cyanobacteriota > Cyanobacteriia > Phormidesmidales > Phormidesmidaceae > Nodosilinea. The sequence goes on along the minus strand of NZ_JADEWX010000195.1, from coordinate 3,421 downwards.
TGTTGGAGCCATTGCAGGAAGTGTTTGGCCGCATCAGCATTCGCTCGGCCTATCGATCTCCTGAAGTCAACCAGTTCGGCAATGAGAAGCAGCTGGGCTGCGCCAACAACCAGGCCAACGCTGCCAGGCACATATGGGATATGCCCGACGACCAGGGTTATATGGGGGCAACGGCCTGCATTGTCGTCAATAGCTATCTAGACCAGTACGAGCAAACGGGCGATTTTCGCCCCCTGGCCTGGTGGATTCACGACCACCTCCCCTATTCAGAGATGGTCTTTTTCCCAAAGTTATGTGCCTTCAACCTCAACTGGCACGAACGCCCCCAGCGCATCATCAAGAGCTGGATTGAGCTAAACGGCGGGTATTTGACCAAACCGGGCATGGAGAACCACAGCGGTAACCACCGAGATGAGTACCGAGACCTGCCGCAACTGCCGGTTCCTTTAACGGTGGATGATTATCGACGGGCGTTAGAGGTCATTGCCCCCTCTCTCAGCGAGGGCCAGCGAGCCATGCTGACAGCCCACTACAACGCCCCCCACCGCACCCTTACGGCCACCCAACTGGCGGCGGCAGCAGCCTATAGCGGATACCAGGCAGCTAACTTGCAGTACGCCAATGTGGCTAAGGCAGTTGCCGACCATCTCAACTATGCACCCCCCAAGCGGGGGACATCTGAGCTGCCGTTTTGGACTTTTACCCTGGCCGATGGTTACTGGCAGAAGTCTAAACAGGGAGCATCTACTTGGTACTGGGTACTGCGACCCCAGGTTATCGCCGCCCTCCAAGCACTGCACTGGACCTAGATTGCTGAACTATGTCGATCGCACGCCACCACGTCGAATGGTTATCGCTGGTTGAGGCCTCGGGGCCGTTTCTCAGCCTACAAGTGCTGCTGGAGGCATTCCCCAGCGGGCTAGAGGCCCACGACGCCGAGCGCTTTCGCGCCCTGCGGGCCGCCTACGAAGAATGGCTCGACTACCGCCGCGACCCGGCGATCCACCGGGCCTGGGTGAGCTGGGTGCTGACGGATCTGCTGGAGTTTCCTGACGAGGTGCTGCTCAGTGGGCAGGGCATTCCCCCGGCGCTAAAGGTGACCTTTGCAGAGCATCAGCTCACCCTGCGCCCCGACTGGGTGGTGGTAGAGCCCGAGGGGGGTAAGCCGCGTCTGCTGGTGCAGGTAGTGCCGCCCGAGCAGGGGCTAGAGAAAACCTATCGCGGCTCGCGGTGGAAGGCATCTCCGGCAACGGGCATGATGGAGCTGCTGCACGCCACCGACGTGCGCCTGGGGCTGCTGACCAATGGCGAGCAGTGGATGCTAGTGAATGCCCCCAGGGGCGAGGCAACGGGGTTTATTTCCTGGTATGGCAACCTGTGGCTAGAAGAAAAACTTACCCTGCGGGCGTTTCAGAGTTTGCTGGGGGTGCGGCGATTCTTTGCGGTAGATGCCGGGGAAACCCTGGAGGATTTGCTAGCCCGCAGTAAAGATGCCCAGCAGGAGGTCACCGACCAGTTGGGCTTTCAGGTGCGGAAGGCGGTGGAGGTGCTGGTGCAGGCCATCGATCGCATTGACCAAGACCGCGATCGCAGCCTACTGACCGGCCTACCCGAGACGGCCCTCTACCAGGCGGCGCTGACGGTGATGATGCGGCTGGTGTTTTTGTTCTCGGCAGAGGAGCGGGATCTGCTACTGCTGGGAGATCCGCTCTATGACCAGTTCTATGCAGTTTCCACCCTGCGTGCCCAACTGCGCGAATTAGCTGACCAGGCGGGGGAAGAACTGCTGGAACGCCGTTACGATGCCTGGGTACGGCTGCTGGCGACATTTCGGGCTGTCCACGGCGGCATTCACCACGATGCGCTGAAGCTGCCCGCCTACGGTGGGCAACTGTTTGACCCCGATCGCTTTCCGTTTTTAGAAGGGCGACCGACGGGCACCCACTGGCAAGAGACCCTAGCGGCCCCCATCCCCATCAACAACCGCACGGTGCTGCACCTGCTGGAGGCGCTGCAACTGCTGCAAATTAAGGTGGGCGGCACGGTGGAGCCGCGCAAGGTGTCGTTTCGGGCGCTGGATATTGAGCAGATTGGCCATGTCTATGAGGGTCTGCTCGACCACACGGCGGTGCGGGCCAAGGGCACCATTTTGGGGCTGCTGGGCACCAAGAATAAGGAGCCGGAGGTGGCTCTGGAGGAACTGGAGCGGCTGCACAGCAAAGGGGAGCAAGACCTGCTGACCTTTTTGAATAAGGCTACCGGCAAGTCAGAGGCGGCGCTGAAGAAGCTGATTCCTGACCCTCATCCCCTAACCCCTTCTCCCCAGGGAGAAGGGGAACAAGAAGCAGCTATTTCTCCCCTCTCCCTAGGGAGAGGGGCCGGGGGTGAGGGCTCCAGGGGTGAGGGCCTCGACCCGCACGATCGCAACCAGCTCCTCGTCGCCTGCCACAATGACCTAGCGCTGTTGCAGCGGGTGCTGCCCTGGGTGAAGCTGATTCGCCCGGATACTTTTGACCAGCCGACGGTGATACCGGCGGGTAGTGTGTTTGTCACCCAGGGCAGCGATCGCCGCGAGACGGGCACCCACTACACTCCCAAAACCCTGACAGAAGAAATCGTCAAATACACCCTGGAACCGCTGGTCTACGCAGGGGTGGCGGAGGGTAAGCCGAAGGAGGAATGGCGGCTGAAGTCGGCCCCGGAGCTGCTGGCTCTGAAGGTGTGCGATATGGCCATGGGCAGCGGGGCCTTTTTGGTGCAGGTGTGCCGCTACCTGTCGGAGCGGCTGGTGGAAGCGTGGGAGATGGAGATTGACCCTCACCTCCGGAGCCCTCATCCCCTAGCCCCTTCTCCCCAGGGAGAAGGGGAACAAGAGGTAGTTCTTCCTTCGCCAGGGGGAGGGGGGCTGGAGGATGGTCGGGATTTGGCTATGGAGAAGCTGGCTGGGCAATTGCGGCAAATTCCTGAGGTGCTTCTGGAACGGGCCAAGGAACTACGACAACAACAAACAACAGCAGAAACATTTTTGTGGGAGTGCCTGCGCGATCGCCGTTTACACAATGCCAAGTTTCGGCGGCAACATAATATTGGGCAATTCATTGCTGATTTTTACTGCCACCAGGCTCGGCTGGTCGTTGAACTAGATGGCGAAGTTCATCGCTCTACGATTGAACGGGATGCAATGCGGGATGACTGGATGACCCAACAGGGTCTACAAGTCCTGCGTTTTACCAACGAGCAAGTTTTTGAGGACTTGGAGGAGGTTTTGGGGGCGATTGCGCAAGCCTTGAGCCCTCATCCCCTAACCCCTTCTCCCCAGGGAGAAAGGGAACCGGAAGTGGCTGTTTCTCCCTTCTCCCTAGGGAGAGGGATCGGGGGAGAGGAGGGTCATACTCCCCCCTCTCCCTGGGGAGAGGGGGGC
>NZ_JADEWX010000380.1 GCF_015207395.1 Nodosilinea sp. LEGE 07088 | reverse complement strand
CCCTTACCAACTGCCCCGCCTGCCCGCCTGACGCCGTTTCCAGTGCAGGGGCCACCCTCCAACTTGCCCCTGCTCCCTCGTCGCAAGCGCCCCACCTTTAGCCGTCACCGCCATGATGCCAATCCGGCCCTGGCCATTAAGGTGCTGCAAGACATTCAAATGTCGGTAGAAGCCTGGCACCAGGATCTCAAACAAACGGTACAGCGTATTCAGGCGCTGTATATGGAAGGCCCCATTGTCGATGGTTGGCTCGAGACGGTCGACGACGCCACCTCGACCAGTCAACCTCCCGAACTCGATGCTGCCCTGCTGCGCCACGGTGACCCCCAAGCCCTGACGGGCTATGTAGAGCGTTTATGTCAATCGCTAGAGTCTCCGGCTGCCCCGCCCACACCCCCCGGCACCGAGCTAGGCCGGTCGGGCTACCGCCTGTGCAGCCTCGACTCCGATGGTCGAGTGCAGCACTTTCCCTGCCCGCCAGATCAGCTTTCAACCATTAGTCTGGCGGTTGCCCGTCACCAAAAGCTGAGGCAACTGCTCGACCATAAGCAATTTTTAGAGGCAAAGCTCAAGCGCACTGTAGAAGTTATGACTAACAGCCGCGACACCCTGGGCATTGCCCCCACCTGTAGTTCGGCACCTGAGGAGTCGCTGGACCAGTAGGCAGCTTGGGAGTCAGTGAGCAAGGCCCCCTGGGAGGGGAGAGATCCTTCTGGCCTTGAGTCCTGGCCTTGAGTCCTGGCCTTGAGTCCTGGCCATGGCTCTTCGGGCTACCAGCCCCAGGTGCCGGGATCCCCCTTAAAAGGCCCGACGATATCGGATGTAATCCAGCCGCCGTAGAAATCACCGGGCTGGGCTTTTACCAGCTCGTCATCGACATAGCAAGCTTCCATGCGGCTGGGGTAGACAGCAATATAGTTGGCAATGCCCTGGAACGCTGCAGTCGGCTGGGGGTAAGCCCAAGCCACCTGCTCGGCTTTTTGATCACCTACCACAATCGTAAAATAGGTTGCAGCACCCTTCCACTCGCACATTGTTGAGCGAGGCACTGGCTGCAAATACTGCATCTGTACATCCTCAGGGGGAATGTAGTAAGTCGGCGGGTGGCTAGTTTCGAGCACCCGCTTGGCCTGCTGTGAATCGGCAATCACAACGCCGTTAAACACCACTCGAATACGGCGAGAGGAATCCTCTAGGCGAGGCGGACGGGGGTAGTCCCACACAGATTCTTGGCCAGGGCCGGGGGCAATGCGGTTGGGGGGAGAGAACATGGGGAGATTAGTGGAG
>NZ_JADEWX010000379.1 GCF_015207395.1 Nodosilinea sp. LEGE 07088 | reverse complement strand
GCCGTTCTTGGAAATATCATGAGACCCACAGGTCGGACAAATCATCTCAATCGTCATGGGTTCGACTCCCTTGTCATCTCGATGGCATAGTCTGATTTTCCTCTGCCCCGTACACTAATGCACTACCAAATAATGCTGCATCTGTATCGTCTCCCCAATCTGGAGGTTGACTTGCAGAAGGCGCGGGGGGCATGGGTCAAGAACCAAAGCGCCCGATCTATTGGCAGGATAGCCTATCGGCGATCGCAGGCAGGGCATCGGGCTCATCTACCAGCCAATCGGGTTGGGCTGCCGCCAGCGCCTCCCGACTGTTAAAGCCCCAGGTGACCGAAATAGGCCGAATACCCGCAAACCGCGCCGCCTGAATATCGCGCACCTCATCGCCCACATAGACGGTTTCATTGGGAACGAGCTGGTGCAGCTCCAGACATTTAGCGATTAGTCTTCCCTTGCCAAACAGGGTGCCACCGCCATCGACGCTGAAAAAACAATGATCTAGGGCATGGGCACTCAAGAAGGCTTGCACCACCTCAGGGGTGTTTGAGGTAATCACCGCCAGCGCGTGGTTCTGGGCGTGCAATTGGCGAATAACGGCGGGCATTCCTCCGCAGGGGGCGATCGGGGTGCAGTGGGATTTCAATTCTGCTCGCAGGCGACGGATCAGAGCCGGAATTTTCAGCAGGGGAATACCAGAATACCGGATCAGCTGACGAGTGCTGAGCCCCTTTAAGGCCTCCACCTCATCCAGGGGCGTTGGGCGATAGCCAAACTCTGGGGCCAACCGATTGGTAATCTCTACAATGGTCGACAAACTGTCTGCCAAGGTACCGTCGAAATCAAACAAAAACGTGGTCAAAGTAGACTTACCCAAAACGCCACGCTTAGCTAAACCTCGTCTAACTTGAAACCCGGCGTTGCCCTCACCCTAGCCAGCCCAGGATGTCAGGGTTGTGACCTGGTCCCAGTCTCTATGCTAGGGCCAATCAGTACCCTAGGGCAAACCTTCACAGTCCGATGGCAAATTTCTGGCCAATGAGGGGAATAGATGAACTTGGGTAAGGGCGAGTGCCCCCCCTACAGAGGATATCTAATTTTTGATGCATAACTGCATCCAGCAATCCCCATTTAGGCCAGCCGACAAAATCCGTCTAATTAAGACCGACCTTAACGGGTGACAAGGGTACTCAACGTCATGCGGTACAGGGCTTTGAGACAATAAAGGGGACAAAAAATAGGGAGCCTCAGTGCAGCTCCCCTAAACCAATATGTTTCCTGCATCCTACCAAACCA
>NZ_JADEWX010000378.1 GCF_015207395.1 Nodosilinea sp. LEGE 07088 | reverse complement strand
CAATGTCAGAAATATCTCTCCGGCCTCCTGAATGCACTGCTCGACGGTTGCATTAGGAAAATTAAGCAGCGTATCTAGGTGAAAGTCCATGATGTCAATCCCCCTAAACGTAACTCATTATACAATTACCACCCTGGATCCGGAAGAGCCAATATTTCCGCCTAAGATCCTGTTTTGGGCAAATAGGTGGAATTATGTCAGCCTAATACCCTGATACGGGTGATTAGGTAGACGTATTCAGTATAATCACCCTCCCAAATGTCGAGAATTATCGAGGTGTTTTTGGGCGTTCACGGAGTGTGTGCGAAGTACAATCGCGCTTCCTGGCTTAACCCCCATCGCAGCAATGCACATCCATTTTGACCAGCCAGTGCCATAGTCGAACGACCTCACGGCCTCCAGTCCGGCAGCTTGCAGGCAAGTATCTAGCTGATGGGAGGCGTAACCTCGATTGTGCCAGCGCAGGGACATAAGCACTTGCCCCAGTCCTTGACGAGTCACGGAGCCAATCAGCGGGGCACCCGGTTTCAGGACTCGCACCAGCTCACGCAAGGCGGCAACGGGGTCGGCCAAATGCTCTAACACATGGGCAAAGATCACCGCGTCGAAGGCTGCATCGGCGAAGGGTAAACGCCTGATATCTCCTCGTCGCAAATCGAGCGTTGTACAGCGATGTTGCAGATTCTGTCGAGCGTGGGCCAACATTGAGTGAGAAATATCCATACCGGAAACATGGGCAGGCTGATCGATACTGTCTAAAAGCGCCAGACTGAAGGCTCCGGTGCCCACGCCACAGTCGAGAATTTTGGAGGTTTGATCAAGATGGCTCAAGCAGTTGCAAACAGCCCGACTTTTGAACAGCAGTCGATAATCCAGGGGCTGACCCAAACGGGCCAAATAGTCGTCCCAGTGATTGGCAGAGGCATCATAGAGCGATCGCAGGGTGTCGATACTGGGAGCGGTTCTCCAGCGATCTAATGTCGGGATTGTTGTTTTTAAGAGCATGGTGAAACTGACCCTCTGATTCCAGAGGGCGATACAGGTCGTTGAGTCAGTTCAGTTCAATGGATAGAGGGGCTGGGAAGGCCGGGCTTGTCTACCAACGCAGGATGAGCGGCAGGGCGGCAACTTCCGGTCACCTCTCAGAGCGCAGCGCTACCCCCCGCATGGCTTGGTTAAGCGGCCAGCATGGCTTGAAATCCTGCGTACCAGTTTGAGTAACGAGGCTGCCAGCCTAAAATTTGTCGCGCTTTTTGATTAACGGCTCCTTGTTGTTGCATGGCAAAGTAGAGC
>NZ_JADEWX010000194.1 GCF_015207395.1 Nodosilinea sp. LEGE 07088 | reverse complement strand
CCACCTCCCCATCTCTCGATTCCCCCACCGTGGTTCAATAGAAACTGTAGCTGTTATGGAGAGTAGAAACTATGGGCGGTGTAGTGGCCTACGTCGGTTTTTTGTCGGTCATGGTGGGCACGGCCATGGGCCTGTACTTTGGCCTCAAGCTGGTCAAGTTGATTTGAGTGCTGCCCTAGCGGCCAGCCCCCCCATGCCCTGAATAATGCCCAGCATGAGCCAGCCGAGGATGTTGATGCGGGCGTCATAAAAGGCCAGGTCAAAGATAGAAAACGCGACTGTGCCGCCAAACCCGGTCAGGTAACCGGCCAATAAAGCCGTGCTATCGGTAGCCAGTGGGTGCCGCAGTAGGGCATGGGTGCTGTGGCCAACGACCCAGCCCACCACGGCTGTAAACCCGACGGCCATCGGCACGCCGGCCTCCACGGCTAGCATGAGCCAGAGATTGTGGGCATGGGGCAAGAAATCGTTAACCACCGGAAAGTCAGCCGGGTTGTAGAGCTGCTTAAAGGTGCCCAGACCACTGCCAAACCAAAAATGCTGGGGAATCATATCGAGGGCAATGTGCCAGATGCTAAACCGCAGAGAAACGGTGGCAAAGGCCTCGCCCAGGGTGCGCCCGCCGATGCCCCAGATTAAAGCACTGACGGTCATCAGCGCGATCGCCCCCAGACCCGCCCAAAAGATGTATCGATAGGGCCGTAGTAACCCGCCAAACAGCAGCAACTGGAGGCCAGCAATTAACAGACCGCTGCGCGAGCCAGAGCAAAAGATGCCCACCAGCACCAGGGCAGTGGCACCGCCGAGCCATAGCCCCTGACGCCTCAGCCCAGGTCGGCTGAGGTAATGGGCACAGAGACCCAACCCCAAGCCAAACACAATGACCATGTAGTTGGCCAGGGCATTGGGGTGGCCAAATACGGCACTGGCCCGATGGCCGTAGTCGGTTTGGGCGTATAGCCACTGTAGACCCGGGTGATTGCCCCAGCGGCTGAGGCTGCTGGGGGCCCGTAGATAAAATTCGGCGATCGCGGCCAGGTTGATCGGCACCGTGGCCACCAACAGCGCCACGCCCCAATGTCTCAAGACGCGGAGAGGCCGGGCCACGGTCGGCAGGGCCACGGCAACCGCCGCATAAAACACAAAAAATGGCACAAAATTGAGCGCCTGTACCGCCGACTCCCCCGGAGCCTGGGACAGCACGACATTAATCCCAAAGCCCAGGGCCAGCCATACCCAGCCTTGGCGATACAGTATTTGCCCAATCTCTCGACTCCAGCGGTGCAGGCTGGCGATCAAAAAGCTCCCTAGGGTGATAACGGCCCCATAGATGAAGTAGGGCAACACCACTAAACTGGTCGAGACCAACCGCTCTAGGGTAAACCCACCTACCCCAACATTTTTTCTGCTAGTAGGCTCCATCGCCAGTCAAAACCACCCAAATTGTTCTCAGCAAAATGTAAATATCTAACCACACCGACCAGTTTCTGACGTAATAGGCGTCCAAATTAACGCGCTCATCGTAGGACACGTTATTGCGCCCTGACACCTGCCAAAGGCCAGTGATGCCCGGTAATACTTTAGTGTAGAGGCCATACTTTTCTGCATATCGAAAAATTTCTTCTTCAACAATGGGGCGCGGCCCCACCAGACTCATTTCACCCCGCAGCACATTCCACAGCTGGGGCAGCTCATCTAGGCTGGTGCGCCGCAGAAATTGGCCAATGCGCGTGATGCGAGGATCGTAGCGAAGTTTGTGGTCTCGACTCCACTGCGATCGCAGCGCCGGGTTGGCCTCAAAGTACCGCTCTAGCACCTGGTCGGCGTTGGGCACCATCGTGCGAAACTTCCAGGCCACAAAGGGCAGGCTGTTTTGCCCGAGACGGTGATGACCATAAAACAGCGGCCCCGGCGAGTCTAGCCTGACCAACAGGGCGATCGCCGCCAGCAGCGGCAGCAACAGAATCCCGACGATCACGGTCAACCCCAAATCTAGCAGGGTCTTAATTAACCTTGGCCCCGGTAACAAGAGCTGCTGACGAATTTCCAGCCCCAAAATTCCCCCGAGATCTTTTGAGCTGACCCAAAGACTCGCGACCCCAAACAGGTCAGGAATCATCAGCAGGTGCGGAAACGTGCGGCCATACTGCTCTAGCAGACTCAGCAATTTCTCTCGCTTTACCCCCGGCATCGCCACAATGGCGTAGTGAATATCGTGGCGATGGGCCAGCTGGGGAGCCATCGACAGCGGCCCCAAAATCGGCACCCCAGCAAGGCTGTCGACCCGAGGGGGCTGATCGTCTAGCACCGCCACGGGCTTAAACCCAAAATTGGGCTGGTTTTTAAGGGTTTTAACCACCAGCTCCCCGGTGCACCCTGCCCCTAAAATCAGCACCTGGTAGCCCCACCAGGGATACCGAGCAAAGATTTGTCTGGCCAGCAATCGCCCCAGTAGCACCATGCCGAGAGACAGTACCCAGGCCAGCAAAAATACGCCCCGAGAATAGGTCTCACTCTCGCGGGTTAAAAACAACCCGGCCCCAAGCACCAGATAGGTAAACGTGGTGTAAAGACAGACCCGCCGCAGTTCATCCACCGGGCTCAGCCCCACCGCTGGGTACAGCTCTGCTGCGGTATAAGCCAGCAAAAATAGACCTACAAACGGCCATAGCGGAGCGTACAGTGCTGCTTCATATTGGCCACCCCAGGCTAAACGTAGGTATACAGCCGCCACCCCAGCCAGGGTCAACGCCAGAAAATCAGACAGGCCAAGAATGGCAACCATCGGTAAAGACCGGGTTGACATCCGTAACGACACCATAATGGGCCGTACTGAGCGTTCTAGAGGAAACATAAATTTCCCCATGACTCCTTTAACACCGACACTACTCTAATTCATCCCCCTGCTGAAATTTCAGCCACTTCTGCGCCAGATAGTGGTTAAGCTCTTGGGAAAATCTTGGCTCAGAGAAGGTTTCAGCCTGACAACGAATTGTTTCAGGGTCAAATTCTGCCCGGTGCTGGTTAAAGTGGGTGACGGCTTGCACTATGTCATCAACGGTTTGGTGCTTAAACAACACCCCGGTTTTGCCATCCACAACGGTCTCAGCACAGCCCCCCCGGCCATAGGCAATGACCGGGGCTCCGGCAGCCTGGGCTTCAACGACAGTAATGCCGAAATCTTCTTCAGCCGGAAAGATAAACCCCCGGCAGCGTTCCATATAATCTGACACCACCGCATCGGTGGGGTTCCTCAAAAAGGTGATGTTGGGGCGGGCCTGCTGTTGGAGACTCGCTAGGGCTGGCCCATCGCCAATCACCACCAGGGGTAACCCCAGTTGGTTAAACGCAGCTACGGTGAGGTCTACCCGTTTATAGGGCACACAGCGCGACACCGTCAGAAAAAAGTCTGCTCGCGGTTGCTGCCAGCGAAAGCGATCGATCGCAACGGGCGGATAGATCACCGTAGCCGGGCGGCGGTAGGTTTTCCAGATGCGGCGAGCAACATAGCGGGAGTTGGCTACAAAGCAGTCGACTCGGTGGGCGGCGGCCAGGTCCCACAGCCGCAGGTAGTGCAAAATCAGCCGGGTGAGGGCGCTTTTAACGCCGCTGGTGAGCCCCGCCTGCTGAAGGTACTGCTGCTGCAAATCCCAGGCGTAGCGAATGGGGGTGTGGACATAGCTAATATGGAGCTGGTGGGGGCGCGTCAGCACCCCTTTGGCGACGGCGTGGTTACTGGAGATCACCAGGTCGTAGGCCGACAGATCAAACTGCTCGATCGCCAGGGGCATGAGCGGCAAATACTGCCTAAAGTGGCGTTGAGCCCAGGGCAAGTTTTGTATGAATGAGGTCTGTAACCGAGTGCCAGGAGGGATTAGGGAAGCGGCCTCAGGCTCTAAAAACTCAACCAGGCTAAAAAGGTCGGCCTGGGGACAGACTTTCAACAGCTGTTCGACAACTTTTTCTGAACCGGCCCGACTGACGAGCCACTCGTGCACCACCGCTACAGCGGTTGGTAAAGCTTCTGATGACATCAATGCAGGGGGCGGAGAAAAGGGTAAGAGCGCAAGCAGGGAAAACCATCGCGATGACTAGCCCTATGAACTAGCTAGCCAGTCAGCTTCATCCCTCGGCTTTGAGCTCTCCGGTGGCGACTTTGTCGGATACCAGCTGCCGCACCAGGGCTAGCTCTTCGTAGGTGACTTTGCCGTCGGCGCGCATGGCGGCGATAATGGCATCGCGCTCAGCTTGGGTCAGCACACCATCGGCGATCGCCCGCTCAACGATCTGCCGCAGATTTTCTAGCTCCTGCTGCTCTGCGGCGCTCATTTCGTTAGCCATGGAGACTGCTCCTTGCGATAGTCACGCTCCAATCTTATCAGGGAGCCTCTCCGCCACAAAATTTGGCCGGAGCTGGGCAGCGTTATTTGCAGGTGCCAGAGCCAGTAATACCGGCGTAGTCGATGGCGATCTGGGAGCCCTGGGTGGGCTCGCCCCCCGACAGGTCGATGATCTCCACGGGGTAGCTGCCGCCGTTGGGCGGGCTGGCGGTGCCTTGGTATAGGGGCTGCCCCTGGTTGCTGCTGCCCTGGCGACTGAGGGTGCCGTCGAAGCTGTTTTTGGTCTCCAGGTTGGTGAAACGCACCAGGTGAAAACCGTTGTCGTCGTAGAAAGCCGTGAAGGTCACGCTTTCCAGCAGCCCTTCGCAGGTGTTGCTTTGGTTGGCGCGCTGGGAAAGCGGGGTGGCTATCCCAGCGGTGTTGATAAAGTCGCCGCGAATCCAGCCTTCGGCCTGGGACTGGTCAAATTTAACGAAGTACCAGGTACCATCGCTGGCCTGGGCCGATCGCAGCAGCTGCACCGAGTCACCCACTACACCATAGCCCTTGGCCTCGGAGTCAGTAGTGGGCTCCGATCGCAGATTGATTTGGGCCCCGGGTTGCGATGCAATCAGCTGGGCCGTCTGGGGCGGGTTGATGGCCGTGCCAGTGCCGCCGACCCCAGGCTCAGGCGGCAGGGGGGCAGGGCTGGGGTTCGACGCTGGCGTCGAGGTCGCTTCGTCGGGGGCCGATAGGGTTGTTTCACCGACTTCGGGAGGCGGCTCCTCGGTCTGGTTGCGGCCCCAGCAGCCGATCGCCCCCAGGCTCAACACGCCGCACAGCCCCCATGCCATCCACCGGTTGCTGTTGACCATGACCAATCCCCACAGAAATCCTAGAAATCTAGCATACCGTTTGGCCTACCGTTCAAACCCTACCACAGCCCCCTCGGCGACTACGTAGGCCACCTCGTCTGCCGCTAGGGCAATATCGTAGCCGCCGGTAAATTCGCCAAAGGCGGGCAGGGTCAGGCGCTGATGCCGGGGCTGCCAGTGGAAACAGGGCAACCGCAGCCGATCGCACCCCCGATTGAGCCGCAGACAGGGGTGAATATGACCGCAAATATTGAGGCCATGGGTACCCTCGCCCGGTTCATGGCTGAGCAGCAGCCCCTCAACCTCGACGGCTTCGACAAAGCACTCCACCGAGAGCTGGCTGAGGGGATCGAGCAAATGGCGATCGTGATTGCCCAAAACCAACCGGGCGTTCACCCCAGTGTGGTGCAAAAACCGCAGCCAGCCATCGATTACCTCGTCGGCCATGGCGTCGCGCCCGTGAAACAGATCCCCCAAAATCCACAGCCCGGTGGGGTGGTAGCGATCGCACAACTGCTCTAGCCGCTGTAGGGTAGCCTGGTTGACCTGACTCGACACCGGCAAGCCATGGTGTTGAAAGGTTTCGGCCTTGCCCAGGTGCACATCTGACACCAGCAGCGCCCCCAGGGCCGGGCTGTAGACGGCCCGCTCGGGTAAGAGCTGAAGCTGAGTAGCGCCAACGGTTAGGGTTTCAACGACGGGCAGGGCAGAGGGCATCGACGGGGTGGCACAGAGATCTGTCTGCCAATGTAAGGTATTTGTAGCACCTGTGCCGCTCTAGACCCGCTGAAACCATGACCCAGGCTGCCCCATGACAAAAGCGCTGCTCACCTCCAAGCTGTGGCTAGGGGCCGGGCTGATATTGACTGGATTGCTGCCCTTGGCGGTTGACTGGCGGCTGGTGACGCGATCGCTCACCTACCCCACTACCCCGATCACCGCTACCGACTGGTATCGACCCCGGCAACTCGTCCCCGGCGTTGCCCCCCAGGCTCCACCGCTGGCCCTGGCTGCGACGACCGAGATTCCTCCCGAGGCCCTGCAAACGGCGCTGGCGTTTGCCGAGGCGCAGAACTCGGTGGCGCTGCTGGTCATGCATCGCGATCGCCTGGTGGTAGAGCAATACTGGCAGGGCCACCGGGCCAGCGACCCGGTCAACTCGATGTCGATGGTGAAAACCCTGCTGGCGCTGCTGATCGGCATTGCCATCGACGAAGGCCACATTAGTTCCATCGAGGCTACCGTAGACACTTACCTGCCAGAGTGGGCCAACGACCCCAGGGGCAGCATCACCCTGGCTGACCTGCTCTACATGCAGTCGGGCCTGCGCAACGACGATCGCACCGACACCCTGGGCTCCGACCTGGTCAAGCTCTACGGCGGCTCTGATGCCCAAAAGCTAGCCCTCAGCATTCCCCTAGAGAGCCCCCCCGGCGAGGTGTTTGACTACAGCAACTTCAACTCTCAGATTCTCAGCATTGTGCTAGAAAGGGCCACGGGGGTCGCCTTTGGCGATTACCTCAGCAGTCGTCTGTGGAGACCCCTGGGGGCAGGGGATGGTTTTCTCTGGCTCGATCGCCCCGGGGGCCGCGCGAAGCCGTTTTGCTGTTTTTTTGCCACTGCCCAAGACTGGGTGCGGTTGGGGCAACTGCTGCTCCACGGCGGCAATATGGGCGCGACCCAGATCATTCCCCCAGGCTGGATCGAGCAAATGCGGCAACCCTCCCCCCTAGAACCCACCTTTGGCCTGCATATCTGGCTGAAAGCTCGCACCAGCGACTACCCCCAGGTCAACCTGGCCTCGTCGGCCCCCTTTGCCGCCGCCGACATGTTCTACCTCGACGGTCGCCACCACCAGCGGGTCTACATCATGCCATCGGAGGAGTTGGTGATTGTACGCATTGGCGAAGAACCTCCCGCCTGGGATGACTCGGTAATCGTCAATGCGATCGTGGCGGGGCTGCGGGAGCGATAGGAGGCTGGAGACTATCCCATGGAGAGAGGCGGGGACGACTCCTCCAAAGCGAAATGGGCGAAATAGGCCAGGGGCAAAAAAGCTTTGGTTTTCCTTAAAGCTGTCTTTACCGATGCCGCGACATGGTTTACTAGCGATCTCTAGCGTTTACGGTGTGCCCTATGATGTCGAACCCTGAACCGCAGTTACAGTTGCCATCCCGAGTCCGTCGCCTGGTGCGGCGGGTTGCTATGATTGCGGCGGTAGGCTGCTCCTTAGGGTTGCTGGCCATGCGAGCGGGAGGCTGACACCTGCCCTTACCCTAGGGTCAATCTATGAATTTGCTCAAGCAGTGGGGTTTTACCCCCGACAGTTGGAAGGGGCAGCGGGGCGAGTACTGGGTGCTGGCCCAGTTGGCGCTGCTGGTGGTGTTTGCCCTGGTGCCCGTCTATCCCTCAGCGGCGCGAGAGTTGGTGCCGCTGACCGTGCAGTACGGGCTGCGGGGGGTGGCCAGTGCGATCGCGCTATTGGCCCTGGTGCTGCTGGGCAAGGGCCTGATCGATCTCGGCCCCAGCCTGACCCCCCTGCCCTACCCCCGCGACGACGGTGAGCTCGTGCAAACCGGGGTCTACGGCCTGGTGCGCCACAGCCTCTATAGCGGACTAATTTTAGGTACTTTCGCCCTCAGCCTTGGCCGGTTGAGCCTTAGCCATCTGGCCGTTAACCTGGCGCTGCTGGCCGTGCTCAATGCTAAGGCCAGCCAAGAAGAAGTTTGGCTACAGGCCCGTTACCCCGACTACAGCGACTATCGCCAACGGGTCAAAAAACTCATCCCGTGGGTGTATTAATCGAGGCTGCTCATCGGGGTTGCTCATCGGGGCTGCATTGGCAGATGCAATCAGGTCGAGGCGGTAGCTTCGGCTGCCGGGGGCACCGGGGCAGCGTTACCTGCCCTGCTGTGAACCACCAGCACGGAGCAGTCGGCATGGTGCATGACATAGTTGCTGACGCTGCCCAGCAGCAGTTCGCTCAGCCCCCGCCGCCCGCGACTGCCAACCATAATCAGATCGGCATTCCAGGAGTTGGCCACGCTGCAAATGGTGGCGGCAGGCTCCCCCGCCGCCTGGGAAAATTCGGCCTCAACCCCAACGCGGCGGGCTAACTCCAGTTCTTCTCGCAGTTGAGCGATGCCCTGGGCCTCAAATTCTTCCCAGCGTTTTTGGTAGAGTCGCCAGGTTGAGTCTTCGAGCACCGGATAGTAGGCCTGGTACGAACGAATGGGAATGCCAGGGCTACCCTCTTCGTAGGGTGAGAGAACATGTACCAGCATCAGGCTGGCCTCGGTGGCTTGGGCCAGATCGAGGGCTTTTTGAAAGATCTCTTGCCGATGGGCAGAGTTATCGAGCGCAACCAGAATTTTTTTGAACATAGCGGTGGGTCTCCTGTTTAGCAGGCCCGCATTTTAGGCTCTCTATTGAGGCTGCTGAGATGGAGCAGTAGAGTCACGGATGGAGCCAGGCCAGGGGCATGTGGCTACAGTTTTATTCTAGGAAACTGCGCCATCCCAGGCGCATCGTCGTAACAATGCCTTACCTGGGCTCACCCAGCGGCCATTAATTTTAAGCCAATCCTCACAGCGAAACATGGGGTAGTTTGCCTTAGAAATGATGGCGTCGGCCGTTAGCTCACTGAGGTGTTCGCAGGTCATAGCGGCTGCAATGGGTCAACAATGATGGGATCATGGCTCGCATTCATTGGCCGGGCAGTTGCCGACCAGGAGCCGAGCAGTTGCCGACCAATATAACGTTGAACAATGGCGTCCCTAGGGAACCACACCGGATGAAAGGGAACGATCGGGGGAAGACGAACTGTTGGATGAGTCAATGGCCTGCAGAAGCAAGTAATTGAGTAGGGTGCGCACGGCGATAATGGCGGCCAACCGGGCAATATCATCCCAGCGGCTGGAGATCATGGTTTTGAGAATGGTGGCCCCAATCAAAAAACTTAGCCCCAGCGAGAAAGAATAGCCCATGGCCAGACGACTGCGCTGAAAGGTATCGGGCGTCTGGGGGCCGAGGAGGGCGTCTTTGAGAAAGATCAACAGCGCCCGGGTAACGCCGATCGCAATGACAAAAAGGGCCAGCAGTTGGCACAGGCTGGTCAAAATACCGTTGAGTGAGCTCACCAGTGTCGAAATTTCGGTGCCGACGACATCTAGCGACATATTTGTTTGCCTACAACTGCTTGTCTAAAGTATGCCCCGAGACTGTGCGATCGCAGTACCCGGTAGTGCTGTCGTTGCCGCCAGCCCAGCGCCAACCCACCGAGTAGCGCCGCTAAGGGCAACCCCGGCTAGAGCAATGGGGCGAGCGTGGCCTGGGCAACTATCCAGAAGTTCATAAATGCCCTTTGATGTTACGGCAGCCGTAGTTTTGCCCAATCATATTCATTTTTTGTGGACGTTGCCCGACGGCAATTACTCAAAGCGGGTGGGCCGGTTAAAAGTGTTGTTTACTCGGATTTTGCGGGGTAGCGGTGCGCTGCCCCAGGATGTTTGCCTTTCGCGGCAGAGGCAGCGAGAAAGCGATGTTTGGCAGCGGCGGTTTTGGGAGCACACAATTCGTGATGAGGCAGATTGGGTGGGGCATTTGAATTATTTGCACTACAACCCGGTGAAGCATGGGTTGGTGCGGTGCTCGCACGAGTGGGAATATTCGAGTTTTCGGTGGTTTGTGGGGGAGGGAATGTATGCGGAGGATTGGGGA